>JAEYVW010000363.1 GCA_023429365.1 Bacteroidota bacterium | reverse complement strand
TAGTCCTGGTATTCTTATTGACGCAGATTTTAAGCGGTTTTCTCGACTTCCCTGTTTATATTTCAACTAACAATATGATAATGGCCATCGTGATCTGTATTATTGTAGGTGTTCTTGCCGGTTTTATTCCCGCGTCGCAGGCCGCACGGATGGATCCAGTAGTCGCGATCAGGAGCAAGTAAGCAGTCGTTAGTCTATAGTCGGAAGTCGGTAGTTGTAATAACCTTAGGAACTGGGTTCACTACCTAATTCCCAATCCCTAAGTCCTAATCCCTAATTTTGCCCTCATGTCAATTACCCCTAATACAAATGTATTGGCCATTGAATCATCCTGTGATGAAACATCCGCTGCTGTTTGTCGAGATGGAAGAATACTTTCAAATATCATTGCCACGCAAAGAGTGCATGAGCAATATGGTGGTGTGGTTCCCGAACTCGCCAGCCGGGCACATATTCAAAACATCGTGCCGGTGGTGGATGCAGCATTGAAAAAAGCAGGTTGTGACCTGGGTGATCTCGATGCGATCGCTTTTACTCAATCGCCGGGGTTGATCGGCTCCCTGTTGGTGGGTGCCCAATTTGCAAAATCACTTTCTCTTTCTATAAATAAACCCCTGATCGCAGTGCACCATATGCAGGCGCATGTGATTGCCAATCTTATTGATGATCCAAAACCCTCTTTTCCTTTTCTATGCCTGACTGTAAGCGGGGGCCATACGCAAATCGTGGTTTGCGAATCACCAACCAGTATGCGGGTGATCGGTGAAACGATCGATGACGCAGCAGGTGAAGCATTTGACAAATCAGCAAAACTGTTGGGACTTCCCTATCCCGGCGGGCCCCTTATTGATAAATATGCCTCTAAAGGAAACCCCAGTCGATTCAAATTTCCAGAACCCCAGGTTCCCGGCCTGAATTTTAGTTTCAGTGGTTTGAAAACTTCAATTCTTTATTTTTTACAAAATGCAGGCAGCAGCCTCGTTTACAAAGAAGAATTCAGGGCAACAGAGGAAGAAAAACAAAAATTTATCCGGGAGAACCTGGAGGATATTTGTGCTTCAATCCAGCACCGGATTATTTCGATACTGTTAAACAAACTGAAAAAGGCGGTAGCAGTGACCGGCATTCGGGACATTTGCCTGGCAGGAGGTGTATCGGCCAATAGCGGCCTGCGTCAGGCATACGAAGAAATGGGTAAAAAATACAAGCTCCGAACCTTTATTCCCGCGTTTGAATATTGCACCGACAATGCCGGAATGATCGCTATTACCGGATATTATAAATACCTGGCCGGTGAGTTTGCTGAACTTTCCATCAGCGCTTCTGCGAGGGCCGAATGGTAAACTTCTGAAACATCCCTGCATGTCCAATACCTATTTCCAATTCAAACAATTTATCGTTCAACAGGATCGCTGCGCCATGAAGGTTACTACCGATGCCTGTTTGTTTGGCGCCTGGACCGCATATCAATGCAGAGAAGTGTTAAGTAAGCATTTGGTGCTGGATATAGGTACAGGCACAGGTCTTTTATCACTGATGTTTTCCCAAAAAATAGAATCGATTATTGATGCCTTGGAGATCGATCATCAAGCATTTGAGCAGGCGAAACAAAATTTCGATACATCACCCTGGAAAAATAATATTCACCCAATACTGGACGACGTAAGACAAATGGGATTTGAAAAACTTTACGATATTATTATTAGCAATCCCCCCTTCTATGAAAATGACCTGAGATCACCAAGCCACAGCAAAAACAAAGCTCATCATGATGAAAGCCTTTTGTTGTCTGATTTACTTCAGGTTATCAAAAAAAATCTCCACACATACGGGAAATTTTTTCTTTTGCTCCCCTATCGAAGAAATTATGAGATCGAAAATTTTTTCAAACAGTCTGCACTTCAATTGAAATCAAAAGTATTGGTCCGTCCTACCACCCGCCACGAGCCCTTCCGTATTATGTTAGAAGGCATACATGAAGGTGAAATAAATGAGGATGCCAGCACCGGGGAAATCGTCATCAAAGATGAGCATAACCGATACACGACAGCATTCACTGAACTACTAAAAGATTATTATTTACATCTTTAAAACTGTTGCTACAACCGGTTGTTTGCATAGTCCTCAAGATATTTGAATGGTTCGGTAAGTTCTCCGTCTTTGGTCATAGTAGCACGGTCAATAATTGGTGAGCCTCCTTTTAACAGGTCATCAAAAACAAATTTGATGAGTTGCTCGCCAAAATACCGTGACGCATCACGGGGTAGTTCATTTGGCAAATTACCGACGGCCATGATGTCGATCGAATTGGGCAGATAGGGCTCTGTTTTTTCCAGGGTATTCCTGTCCACGCCATATATGGGATCTTCTATTGTTTGATCGCCAAGATTGATCGGCACCGAACCGTTTACATCATCTGTTACATCGGCGATGGTCTGAATGATAAAATCCTCAGCTCTTACATTCTCCTTCTCGAATAAACGCGGCACATCTTTATCCCAATAAATCCCATTTAGTAAAATATCAGTTTGAGAAGCATAGGGTAAAAATTTGCAACTATACTCACTGGGATGCTCATGAAACTCTGTGCGATTATATTTTCCGGTTGTCTTGTTCACGTACAGATCCGCCCCTTTCAATTGCGTATAGACGGGATAGGAAAACCGGCGTACAAGATAATCGTCAGGTTCCACTTCATGAATACCCATCAGGTTCATGATCTCGAGCAATCCATGCGCCACGCGACCCGAGCCGGCCACTACGATCTTTACATTAGGCAGGCGGAGACCAAAATAATTGTGGATCAACTCCCGAAAACTTCTTTGTTTGTAAACGCGTTCAAGCGAATAGAGACCGGTACGATTACCATATGCCATGATCCCGTTGTGAGCTCCCACCACGCCCGCAAAAAAGCCAAAGCCGATGATCCGCTGACCATCTTCGTGTTCAAGGCATTCATAGTCGATAAGCCGGATCTTTTTATCGAGAATAGCCCGCAGCAGCTTTTGATTGTAAGGCTGCTTTTTTTTGGTATGTGAGAAAAAAAGGTAGGTCTTGCCCGGCACCAACTGGCCTACCGGCACCTCTTTTATACCGAGGAGTATATCGCAGTCACTGACATCTTCTACAATATCTACACCTGCGGAATTATATTCCTTGTCAGTAAAACATCGTCCCGGTGATGACTGCGCTACGATTTTTACGTGAGAAGCATTTTTATGTATCCATTTACACTGGGCCGGGGTAAGCGCAACACGATTGTCGGCGGGTATCTTCCCTTCTTTAATAAGTCCAATCCTGATCATTGTAACTAATTTGACGTAGACTCGTGCAAAAGTATAGGATTGAGGCCACAGATTTCACAGATAGCCACGAATTGCACTAATTACACGAATGGAGCCACAGATTACACTGATTACACAGAAGGGTTGCCACGAATTGCACTAATTACACGAATGGAGCCACAGATTACACACTGATTACACAGAAGGGTTGCCACGAATTGCACCAATTACACGAATAGGATCCAAGATTTCAGGATTAAACGGGTTGTACGAGCTGAATTATTCCGGGGACGTCGTGACATCCTCCGTGTTGTCCATGTACAAAAAAACTTGCTACGGATTACACCGATGGGAAGGACGACGATCCTGGTCAGACCGGTTTTTGAAAATATTTAAGAACGTTTCACCGGCAATTAGCGGGAATGGCGTAATATTGCAACCCGATTTACCATATCCGGCATCATGCCGGATCCTGCCCGGGTGGCGGAATTGGTAGACGCAGCAGACTCAAAATCTGCCGTTCGCAAGGATGTGCTGGTTCGATTCCAGTCCCGGGCACCAGGTTTCAAACAAAGAAGCTCCACAATGGAGCTTTTTTTTATTGCCTAATCATGTATTACTCTTCGGCGCTGGACAAGATTTGTCACCAACTAAACGCCAGATCTTACTGCGATCCTTATATTAGCGGTGTAATATATTCGTTCGCCAAATTAGCTCAATATGAAAAAAGCTATCCAGGAATATAATAACAGCCTCCCCGCTGTAGAAAAAAAGATCTGCAATTTACTTGCGAAAGATATCTATCAACATCTGCCTGAAGCGGAGTACAAAATATGGCATGCCCACCCTGTGTGGTTCCTGGATGGTAACCCGGTAGTTGGTTATAGCAAACTGAAAGACTGTATCCGCCTCCTGTTTTGGAGTGGTCAGTCCTTTGATGAAAAGGACCTGGCAAATGAAGGAAGCTTCAAAGCCGCCGAAATGCGCTACACCTCACCTGACCAGGTAGATAAAGAAAGTCTCAAACGCTGGCTGGGGAAAGCCCGCGACATCCAGTGGGATTACAAAAATATCGTGAAAAGAAAAGGTAAACTGGAACGATTGAAATAACTGGCGCTTTTACTATTTACCCGGTACATTCATCTACTAGTCTCAGTAAGGAAGCATAGTTCTTACCCACTGCTTCCGACATAGCGATCTCGCAGGTTTTGGAAGTTGAATAATAACCTTCATACTCTTTCTCATTCACCTCCAGTGCTTCAGGACTGGTGGCGGCGGCAGTGAGTTCAGGAAACAGAAAACCACGATCACCCGCCATACCACAACAACCGGCGTGCATGGGTAATTTCACCTCTTCGGCAAATTGTTTTGCTATATGAACAAACTTTGCTTCCAATCCCATTTTATATAGAGAACAAACCGGATGCAATGCAATAGAAGTTTTCTTCCGGGTAACTGGTACCTCCAACAAGACATTATCGGCGATGAATTCAATACTGTCCATAATTCGCATCGCATCAAAGCGTTCCCGGTTTGCGGCGGTAAGCACAGGCCTGCAGGTTTGCAGGGTATGTGTGCAGGCTGTGATGTCCATCACCACGGGCCACTTACCTTCCTCCGTCCATTTCCATAATTTCTCAATGGTTTGATTGGCCGTAAAACTGTAAGCCCCATTAAACCCTTTTGATGAAAAAGGCTGGCCGCAACAAGTGCCGGAAATATCCGAAGGAATAACGAGGTTGAACCCGGCCTTGGCGGCAACGCTAAAAAATGTCTCAACTATTGTGCGACTGCCATCAACAGTTCCGCCCATCGCCCGGGAAATACAGGCAGGGAAATAAATCAATTTTTTTGACTGCACATTACTCCGCGAATCCTCTCCTTTTTTGAAAGACGGTGTTGCCTTTAACTGGTTTGACCATAAAGGCATCGCAGGTATAATTTTTTTGATACCACCGGTTAACCGGCGCATCGCTTTTTTCCCGAAAATTTTATTGATACCATTCCCGGTTCTTAAAGCGGTTCGCACACCAAATTCTACAAGCCTGAAATTCCGCGCCATCATCAGGGCGATCCTGTTACTCCACCTGCCGTGGTTTTCCTTCCGAAGCCTTTTGATCAACGATCCCGTATTGATATCTACAGGGCAGGCCTCGGCACATAGCCCGTCTACTGCGCAGGTGTCCATACCATCATACTGGTACTCGTCCACCAAGATGCGATGTTCTTTTGCTTTTCCATCCTCCCTCAACTTTTTCATTTCCCGGCGCACGACAATGCGCTGGCGCGGGGTCATAGTTATATCACGACTGGGGCAACGGTGTTCACAAAAACCACATTCCATGCATTTATCGACCTCTTCCTCTACCTGCGGTAGTGATTTCAAATTACGGATATGAGCATCGCTGTCGTCGTTGATGATCACACCCGGATTTAATAATCCTTCGGGATCAATCTCTTTTTTGAGAGTTCGCATGATAGCATAGATCTCAGGTCCCCACTCTGTTTCAACAAAGGGCGCCATATTGCGGCCGGTACCATGTTCGGCTTTCAAGGCGCCATCATATTTCTTCACGACCAGCTCTACTACCTCTTTCAGAAAACGATCGTATCGTTCTACTTCTGCATCGGTATCAAATGCCTGGGTGACGACAAAGTGAATATTTCCTTCCCGCGCATGCCCAAAAATGATGGCGTTGTCGTAATGATGCTTTTTAAATAAATGCTGAAGGTCAAGAATAGCATCACCAAGTTTGTCAATTGGAAAGGCGATATCTTCCAGGATGACAGTTGTTCCTCTTTCACGCACCGCTCCCACCGAAGGGAACATTCCCTTGCGCACTTTCCAAAGCAGGGCCTGCTCAACAGGGTCTTCTGTAAATCTGGGTTGCGCGAGTAAGGAGAGATCATCCTCACCCAAATTGTACAACGCGATCTTATCCTGCAACTCTACACTATTGTTGGCCTGGTATTCCACAAGTAACGCTGCTGCTTCGCCAGGTAATGTCCTTATAATCTCGGGCAGGCCCGCAATATGTTCAACCGACCGAAGTGACTCGCGATCCATAAGTTCAATCGCCTCAGCACCGGATAATGTTAGGGGATTAATAGCCCGGCAGGCCGCATAGATATCGGGGAAATAAAGTAGCGCCGTGGATTTAAAAGGATAGTCAGGAACGGTATTCATCACGGCTTCCGCAATAAATCCCAGGGTACCTTCCGCACCGATGAGTAGATGAGCCAGTATATCAAGTGGCTCCTCGTAATCGATCAGTGCATTGACAGAATAACCTATCGTATTTTTTATTTTGTACTTGCTCCTGATCTTGTCGTACAAAACAGGCTGCGAGATCACCTGTTGTCTTAGTTCCCTGATGGCATTGCTGATCCCCGGACATTCTGCAATGAATCGCTCATAGTCAGTTTTATTTTCGGTAGAATAAGTATTCCCGTTGGGCAGCATAAAGCGGATATACTTAATGGTGTGATATGAATTCTTCTTCACGCCACAACACATACCGCTTGCATTGTTTGATAAAATACCGCCCATCATCGCCGAGTTAATACTGGCCGGATCGGGTCCGATCTTGCGATGGTATTTTTTTAAATGCGCATTAGCAATCGCACCGATCACACCGGGTTGTACCCGCACCTGCTCTCCACCATTTTCTACTTTTATTCCACGCCATGACTTGCTGAGATCAACGAGGATGCCATCCGATATCGATTGGCCTGAAAGACTGGTCCCCGCGGTTCGGAAGGTAAGCGGTATCTTATGTGTATGTGAAAAATTAAAAAGTGCCTGGATCTCTTCTTCCGTTTCAGGCTGTACAACAGCTTTGGGACGGAGATAATAAAATCCTGCATCGGGCGCAAAAGCAATGAGGTCTATAAGGCGGGTCCTGATTCTTTCCTTTTGTAAAATGGATTCTAATAGTTTTCCGATTTCCATGATAAGCTGCTAAGATAACTATGAAAAAGCCACGAATTGCACGAATTACACGAATCAGTCACCTAACTCTTCGTGTATTCTAAGTTAAGTTTTCAGCAAAAAATAATTTTTTGTCCCTATCAGGCTGACAGAAGTAATGTCTTGAAGAATATCCAGGCAACATATTATTAATAAAAATAGATTGCAAAAAACCGCATAAATAACGGGAAAAGAAAAAAGCTGCTCAAAAAAGCAATGAGCTTTCTTGAAACAGCTTTTGACCTTTTATTCACTGCCTGTTACAGTCAATTTTACTGCGCCAGGTATCCACCATCAACTGGATAGTAGGAACCTGTTACAAAGGAAGCCTTATCAGAGCCCAACCACAAGATCAATTCCGCGATCTCCTCAGACTCTCCCAATCTACCCATAGGGTGCAGGCCTACCAGTGCATTTAAAGTAGCTTCGTCCAGGCTGTCCATCACCAACGGTGTTTTGATATAACCCGGACCGATAGAATTGATCCGGATCTTCTTATCCGCATATTCAAGTGCCGCAGTTTTGGTAAGACCCACTACACCATGTTTGGCCGCTACGTATGCGGGAGAAAACTTCGTACCCGCATTACCCAAAATAGACGCCACATTCACGATACTGCCACCTTCTTTACCCATAGCCGGTATTTGGTAACGCATGCCATAAAATACGCCAGATAAATTAATGTCAAGTACTTTCTGCCAGCCATCAATAGGATACTCACCGGTAGGACCCAATGGACCGCCAATACCCGCATTATTCACTGCAATATCCAGGCGACCATATTTTTTCAGGGTGCCCTCCACCAGGGCTTTATTATCTTCCGGTTTCGAAGAATCGGCTTTGATAAAAAACGCATCACCTCCTTCACTGGTAATTTCTTTTACTACGTTGTTGCCATTTTCTGCATTGATATCAGACACCACCACTTTGGCTCCTTCACGGGCGTACAATTTAGCAGCTGCCCTTCCTATTCCGGAACCCGCGCCGGTGATTATTGCTACCTTGTCTTGTAATGTTTTCATACGTTTTATTTTTTCTTATCGTTAATGAATTAATTCTCACCTGTCTAAACCACAAATTTACTTCCTATGCTATATCTGCAGGATGCCTGCGCTCAGGTGACGGGCTGATATTGCTCAGTAAAGCAACCTAACCAAATTTTACCGAAGTCATCGTTAGCGAACCGCCTACTGCCTTATCATTAAAAAAACTCACCCTGTCTTGATTGGATTTCAAACCGAGGGTATACATTAGGGGAAAATAGTGATCGGGTGTCGGAACAGCCAGCATAATTTCCCGTCCCAGCTTTTCATAGTTCACCAAAGCACTATGATCTCCCTCAGCAATTAACCTTTTGAAAAGATCATTTGCGTGAAGAGCCCAGTCATAACCATACTCCGGTTCCTGCATTTTGTCCCAGGCCACCATACGCAGATTGTGTACCATATTCCCGCTACCAATGATCAGCACTCCCTTCTTTCTCAGGTTGTACAACTCTTTTGCCAAATCAAAATGGTATTGCGGGCCCTTGGTAAAGTCAATGCTAAGCTGCAACACCGGGATATTCGCATCGGGGTACATATGCCTCACAACTGTCCAGGCACCATGATCCAGTCCCCAGTCGTGGTCCAGTACCACCTCGGTTGATTTAATAAGGGAAGCAGTTTCTTTTGCTAGCGCAGGCGAACCCGGCGCCGTGTACTGCACATCAAACAACTCGCGTGGGAATCCTCCGAAGTCATGAATGGTTTTTGGAAAGTCCATCGCCGTTATACCAGTACCCTTTGTCAGCCAGTGTGCCGACACCACCAATACAGCCTTTGGCTCGGGTATTTCCTTCGCCATCGATTTCCATCCCTGGCTGAACAGGTTATCTTCAATTCCGTTCATCGGCGACCCATGCCCGATAAAAAGCACCGGCATCAGGTCATCACTTTCTTTTAATTCGTTTACAAACCTGTTAAATGCAGGTAAGGTCGTTATCATAACTACTCCTTTGCTTATTGTTTGAATAAACTGCTTCCTTTGCATTCTTCATTACTTTTCAACTGAATATTCCTTGCGGCTACTTCGTGTTTGCACGGGTAAGAGTCTTCTTTGAAAGACATAATGATCCAGCGAATATTTTCCACTACCAGTGAAAAACAACACGACATACGTCAGTAAATAGTGAAGCGCCATTTCTTTTTGAACAAATGGATCGGCCGCATGTATGGAAAACGCGGCAACCATCATGGTGATCGCCAGCGGGATCACTGCCAGGCGTGTACCCAAACCTGCCAGTACTAACACCGAGCACACTACTTCCGCAAATACAGCGAGTCCCAGTGAAACTTCGGGTGACATTCCGAATACCGAGGGAAACTGGATCTCGCTACCCGATAATAATTGAATCATTTTAGGAATGCCATGCACCAGCATCATTCCTGCGATCGCTATGCGAATAAGGAAGATCGCGGCGTCCAGGCTTTGAATCTTGTATCCTGTTGCAAATATTTTTTTCATGGTTTTTTCTTGATTTTCGTTTTAGTTTTTTGAATGAATGGCTTATTGCATAAATTCACCATCGGCCTTGATGCGAACTTCGTCACTGATCATGGGCGCCGGGAATTTAGCTCCAACACCGAAATCTGAGCGCTTCAACACGCCTGTCAACTGGAATCCTGCAACCTGTTTTTTAGCCATTTGATTTTCCACCTTGCCAGTATGTACAAGGTCCATGGTTACCTGTTTGGTGACGCCATGCATAGTCAGATCACCGGTAAGTTTATACTTGCTATCACCTGCCTTCTCGATCGCGTTACTCTTAAACGTGATCAGCGGATACTTCTCGGCATCGAAGAAATCAGCGCTTTTCAGGTGCTCGTCACGTGCCTCCACTCTTGTGTCAATAGAAGCTACTTTGGCTGTCAGCTCAAATACAGCGTCGCTGAAATCTGGATTTACTGATTTTACGGATACATCAAAATCATTGAACGTACCTGATACATCTGAGATACCCAGGTGCTTAACTGTGAAACCCAGCTGGGAATGCGGTACATCATTTTTCCATACATTGTTTAGTGTTGTAAAGGCGGCCATTATTACCACCAATAAACCTAGAATTGATACTTTTTTCATAATTGTCGTTTTACCTTTTTTTATTTTTAATTGTGTAATATTTTCCAACCTGCCAACCAGTTATAATCATACTTCAACGTCAGCTGGATCAGGAAAAGCTGCATATTTTCAAGCGTTCTGCTGGCTTTAAGATCACCGGCGACAATTGGATTGAAGCCTGCAGCTCTAACCAGTTCACTTACCGTTTCCAACGATTGCGGATCATTCCCGGCCACAAAACCATCAACCTGTTTGCCATCGATAACAGGCTGAGCAAAATCGGCGGCAAATGTTGTATTAAAAGCTTTGATCACTTTGGAATGTGGCAGCAGTTTCTGGAGTTCTTCCGCGGCGCTGGTACCAGGATCAGTAACCAGGCCGTTATAGGTTGCATTTAACGGGTTTGCGATACTTACTACTATTTTCTGATTGGCAAACTCCCTGATCTTCGCCGCTACTTCTTTCTGTGCTTCATAAGGAATAGCAGGAATGATGATATCTGCTTCCCAACATGCGTTTGTCGGACAGTCGACAGCTTCCAGGTCGGCACCTGGGTTTGACGATTTTATTTCCCTCACCAACGCCTGGAGTTTTCTTGGATTACTACTCTTGAGAAGTAGCCGGTAATTGCCTTTAGCAAGGCTTTTGGCTAAGGCGGAACCCATATTGCCCGTGGCGCCAAGTATTGCGATGGATTGCTTTGTTTGCATAACTATTCGTTTAGTAATGCAAAGCTACCTTCATGAGGTGCCCTCTACCATTGCCTAAAAGCAAGAAAATGTATTGACAAAAGTCAATGAAATACCACCTGCTATCTACGTGATTTTTTACTCCTTACACGGCTTAGAGTTTCCGGAGTTAAACCCATAAATGCAGCGATCATGTGTTGGGGAACACGCCGCACAATCTCTGGATACAGGGCAGTAAAAGTATTATAACGTTCTTCTGGTGTATTACTGATAACTGAATTTATTCTTCTTTGAAGCGCTATATAAGCATTGGTAAGCAATATCCGCATATAAGTTTCATAACGGGGCAGCTTTTCCAATAACTCCGTATTCGCCTGCTGACTGATCAAAACAAGTTCACTGTCCTCGATGGCTTCGATCGCGTAGGTTGCGGGCTCACTCGTCAAAAAACTATACAGATCAGAAATGGTCCAACCCTCCATGGCAAACTGTATAATTCGCTCTGTCCCCTTCTCCCCGATGGTATAAGAGCGCAGCATACCTTTTTCAACAAATGCAATATGCCTGCAAACATCGCCCTCCTGCAACAAAAATTGCTTCTTCCTTATTTTCTTAGGGGTAAGATAAGTCCGGATGATTTCCTCCTCCTCTTTAGTGAGGCCGACTTTCTCATTCATCTGGCGAAAAAATAATTCGTAAAGCATTCTACAATTTAGAATATTGTTTCACCAAAATACCACAATCTTATTTAACAGGTGGATTATTTTGCCGCGGACGAATGATCAGTCTCAAAGTTGGATCGTTGGTAATAAATGACCATAGCCAGTTAAATGCCAGCTTGAGCTTATTCCGAAAACCGACCAGTGGGATCAGGTGAATAAATAGCCAGATCAGCCAGGCAAAAAATCCTTTAAAAGAAACTTTTGGCAGGTCGGCCACAGCTTTATACTTAGCGATAATGGCCATACTACCTTTGTCTTTATACCTAAATGGCTGCATTCCCAAATTATCAGCCTCCTTTTTTAGATTCTTTGCCAGTAGTGTCCCATGCTGAATAGCTACCTGCGCTAATTGAGGATGACCATTTGGAAAAGCAGGATCGGTATCCTGGTAACTAATATCCCCGAGGGCGAAAATATTGGAACTACCTTTCACTCGATTGACCTCATTTACAATGATCCTGCGACCACGGCCAATCGCTTCATCCGGCAAGCCAGGAACCTCGCGTGACACCACCCCCGAAGCCCATATCAGCGTACCGGTTTGGATCATCGTACCATCCGCCAACAAAACCTGTCCATCTGAATAATCTTTCACCGCTTTACCTAAAATAATATTCACACCCAGCTTGCTCAACACTTTTTTTGCCTCCTCCTGCGCCTTTTTGCTCATCGGTGCCAACAATACCGGTCCGGCATCAACCAGGTAAATATGTGTTCCAAAATTCCTGATCTCGGGATATTCCTTTTCGGCGATGGAACGACCCAGCTCGCCCAACATACCCGCCAGTTCCACACCTGTAGGTCCCCCACCCGCGATAACGATATTCAATAACCGGCTTTTTTCCTCAACGCTTTTTGCCCTCACCGCCTTCTCCATGGTCAACAGTAAATGATTCCGAAGATTCAGGGCTTCATCGATTGTCTTCATCGGCAACGCATTCTTCTTTACGTTTTCCATCCCGAAATAGTTGGAATCCGTCCCCATGGCAATCACCAGGTAATCATAATGCAGCACACCTGTGTCCGTCTCAATAGTGTTTTCAGCAGGCTTCACATTTAAAAGCGATCCCATGTGAAAACGGAGGTTATCCTTTTGCTGGAATAATCTTCGGAACGGATAACTGATATTGGACGGTTCGATGAATGAGGTCGACACCTGGTAAAGCAGGGGTGGAAAAAAATGATAATTATTCCGGTCTACCAGGGTGATGTGAAAACGCTTGTCGCGATGTAGCTTCTTGATCAGGTTGATGCCAGCGAATCCTCCTCCAACCACAACCACTTTCTTTACGTTATTGTCCATACTCTTGCTATTTATGATGCTACGACTATCCCGTTTCATGTTCATTGGAGATAATATCCAGTCTCTTACAGTCCAAAGTTAGTCATCCAAAGCCTTTTGTTTTTTAACATAACAATCACGTTATGATAAAAGCAAATCTGATCATAACAATGGCGAAACCAACCGGGCCACTTTCTCCACCAATACTTTGTATACTGGCCGATCATGCCAGCCCACAGCGTCGATCATTTCCGAATCCCGTAAATCAGCTTCAAAAACATCTGCCAGCTGCGCGGCTGTTTCCTCATCATAAACAATTGCATTGACTTCAAAGTTCAATTCAAAACTGCGACTATCCATATTTGCCGTACCAACAATAGCAAGTTTGCGGTCAGCAACCATAGTTTTGGCATGCACAAATCCTTTCCGGTAAAAATAGATCTCTACCCCTGCCCGCAACAGATCTTCAAAGTGTGAACGCGACGCGATATCAATAAAGGCGGAGTCAGAAATTCCCGGTACCAGCATCTTCACCTTTACACCGCTCATGGAGGCTATTACCAGCGCGTTCATCATCGTATCACCCGGCATAAAGTACGGCGTTGTGATCAGTATCTCCTTTGTTGCCAGGTTGATGGCCTGGATCAAAGAAAAAAGAATCGTCGGCACGTCTGAATCGGGTCCGCTGGCTGCTATCTGCACTACCTTATTATCCGGTTTTGTAATAGAGGCTGTGTGCGGAAACAGGTTCCGGTCGCGATAGACGCTGTCATGAGTACAAAAATTCCAGTCGCAAAGAAACAGGTACTGCAGGTAATGCACCCCTGGTCCGTCGATCCGTAAATGGGTATCCCGCCAGAAAAGCTTGTTCTTCCCATTGTTGAGATAACGATCTGCCACATTGATGCCACCTACAAAAGCAACAGCGCCATCGACTATGATAATTTTGCGGTGATTGCGGTAGTTGAGCCGGTTAGCTAATACCAGGAACATAATTTTGTAAAATGGTAATGCTTCCACGCCGGCGTTATTGAGCCGTTTCGCAATATTGCGCCGTATTGAGCGGCTCCCAAAATCATCATAGATAAATCTCACCTTCACTCCCTGTGCGGCTTTTTCCATTAATATTTCCTCTATTTCCCTTCCAATGCCGCCTTCTTCAAAAATGTAATACTCCAGGTGAATATGGTGCTTTGCATTTCGAAGAGCTTCCAGCACCTCAGCAAACTTTTGTTCACCATTGATCAACAGCTTAACCTTATTTCCCGAACTCAGGGTACTCAGCCCGCTTGAAAGCAGGAATACCGCCAGTTCCTTATTTGTCTGTACCGCCGGTCCGCTGGTTTCAAGTGTTTGTTTCGATTTCCGGAAAATATCCTCCTCCAGTTTAGATGCAAGCTGAACGTCATCCACTAACTTCTTACTATACAACTTATGCTTGCGATAATTGATTCCGAAAGAAAAATAAAAGATGATGCCGAAAACCGGGACAAAGATGACAAGAAGCAGGTAGGCCAGTGTTTTGACATGACTGCGGGTATCATAAATAACCTTCAGGCATACCAGTACCAAAATGATGAGATATGCGATCTCAACGATCAGCCACCAATTCATGAACTTAAATTTTCCGAGTTAGACCCTTAACAACTCCCTCAAATCCTGATCGACAAATTAATACGAATAGCCAACTAACAGAAATAAAGTTTTGATTAGTGGAGATCACCTGATGAACAGAAATGATCCCGGCGGCAAACCGGGATCGTTCTCATGCGTCACCAATTTAGATCCCGTTACTTGCTATTGTGACTTTGAACCGTCCTGCTTATGAATCTTCAAAAACGTTTACCTGGTACGCAACCGGCTGACCACATTCGCGCCAACCTTTCTTCCCTGTGTATACCCGGCTTCTATGGAAGGCTGGTAGTGTATCCCCGCATAAAACCTCGACTGCCCCGCTTCTTTCGCTGCATGATCAAAACTGTTGAAACTCCGTGTACTCATTCCAATGCCGTCGTATGTATGATCGGAAAATGAGTAATTATTCCCGAAAACCGATTCTAACGCATACACACCCGATGCGGAAATGGTAGAATGTGCAGACACGTACTCAGGGTGCGGTGGCGTTGAGATCAACGACGACCATTCTGTCTCACCCATATATTTTCGGATATACGTCACCGGCCTGATGGTGTGATACTGGTATTTTGCCTGCCAGCAACTGATCGTCGCGTCGTTCATCGCAACACCCAGGCGCAGGTAAGCTACTGCCCCATCCGGCAAAGAAGTTTTCTCCTTTTCCAATACCTGTTTTAATACACTAAACCAATGACCGAAAACAGATACATACTGTCCATTTGGCGCATCATCCCAGAATAATGCGATCGCCTTTTGATCCGTGGTAAGTACTTTGCTAACGTCCAACACTTCTTTTACCATTTGATAAAAACCAGCCCCGGGCTCTTTCGAAAATGGGATAAGTCCCCCAGGCATCGCACCTGTATTACTGCCTGCAACCAATAGGCGGTTGTTTCCCCATCCCGGCATATTGGCGCCTGCAAAACCATTGGGTGTAGGCTTCCAGTATCCTTCACCCAGTGGGGTATAAGCCGTATTGGCCTGGCTGGCTCCATCCTGTTTACTCCATTCAATTACGGAAGCTGCGATGCTTTTACCATATTCTACGGAAGCGTCGAGATCGAACTTACCACCTACCGTTTCTTCAAAAGCTGTAAAATAGGCCTGTTCCAAAGAATCAACCGCTTCGACATTGTTGACATTTGTATTATAAAAGAACCTAAGCATTGTGGCAATAGCGGCATTTGCAGAAGCAGGGTGAAATATTTTGACACCCTTTGGTTCAACGGGTACCACCAGGTTACCGTTCAGCTTTGACGCGATGCTTTTATATCCCGGCATTCCACCGACCAAGGATTCATACAAAGCTACACCTGTGTAAGAAAAATGCCTTGAATAAGCAATATGCGTTACACCGGTTGTATTCCGTATCAATTGCAGGTGAAGGCCTATCCATCCGGTAAGTAATTTGGAGTCGCTTTTTAGTGGACCAGGATAGCCCGGGTAGTTTTTGTGACATGCGGTAAGCATGAGCATAACCATGCCTGTTAGAAAAAATATCTTTTTCATTTTTTAGGTTTAATAGTTAATAGAAAATAGGTTCTGGATTATTTTTCTGCAATAAACACCAGGAACCGGTTTTGCAGGTGATACATGTCCCCGGCGAGCTTGAATGGCTGAAGTGCAAAGGCGATTGTGTCTTTAACGTGCCTTTCTTCGTTCACGTTGCAGGCAGCTGCCGCGGGGCCGGTACCCATAAAGCTTTTCACACCATCGCTAAGTTTTTCATACAGGATAGGGCAATCCACTTTCGATTTGTAAAGTAGTTTCAAACCAATACTTTCAATAATGGATTCCATACGGCCATCCTCTGAAAGGGCAAATGGTCCGGGTGTACCGGGTGGCGACGGCGGCAATAGGGTGCCGATCGCTTTCAGGACCTCGGTTGCTTCACTAAACTCGGGCTTATCCCAGATGCCGATCACAAGACGGCCTTTTGGTTTCAATACCCTTCGCGCTTCCGCCAGTGCCCTGGTAAAGTCACCAGCATACTGAAAGGAATTAAAACCAGTGACCACGTCAAAGCTATTGTCGGCAAAAGGCAAAGCTTCAAGGTCCTCTTCGAGAAAGTTGTTGTCGGGATTCCGATCGCGGGCTACCTGCAGCAAACCTGGCGCCGCGTCAACACCTATGACCTGGGCACCCTGCCCTATAGCCATATAACTGAAAAGTCCGGCACCGCAACCAGCGTCGAGTAATAAAGTGTCACGGGTTAACTTTAATTGTGTCAATACTTTTTTGTACATCGGGGCAAAGTATGCTTCGAAATACCTCGCCCAATACTCCGGGGCAATGCTCCATAGTTTTCCCTGGATTTGTTTTGTGCTCATTGTTGATAAGGTTTAATGTTTGAATGATTAACTATGCAAAACTAATATCCAACCAGGGCAGAGCACATTGCTTCAAAGTCCAGAGATTTGACTAAAAAGTTCAGGCCGAAATTTTTTGACGTGCGGCAGCGGGTGGTACTCCAAAGTGCCTGCGAAAAGACCGGCTAAAATGTGAGGGGCTTTCAAAACCGCTTTCAAAGGCGGCCTGGCTTACTGAGGTGTCGCTATTGGTAAGCAGGTGCATGGCATGGTTGAGTCTTTTTTCCATGAGCCATTTGCCTGGCGTGCTTTTGAACTGCTTTTGAAAATCCCTTTTGAATGCTGACAGGCTTCGGTGAGTCAATACCGCGTACTCTTCCAGTTTGAGGTTGAAGCAAAAATTGTCTTCCATTA
>JAEYVW010000412.1 GCA_023429365.1 Bacteroidota bacterium | reverse complement strand
AAAAACCCCGGTGCAAAAAAACACCGGGGAACAACTAAAAACTCGGCCATTTTTGTCATGGCGAATGGGAGCGTCCTTCGACTCAGCTTCCAATAGGGTATTGTGCCGAAAGATATCAGTCGGGTTTTTTCCCGTCTAAAAATGTATTAATCGTGCTGATTTGTGCCTGGTTATTTTGGTCAGACTTGACCTCGTAATTACTATAGAAGCTTTCAATATGCGAATTGCTGTTATACAGTTCCATATTGCGGCGGATATAAGCCGGCACGGTTTCAAACTCATTATTCGGGTCCGCCGAATTGACGTTGAACGACAAGTTGCGCAACTTGTGCAGTCGTTCGGCTGCCCTACGTTTTTGCTCCGAGCTTTCGTCCTGCAGAGCAGAATCCTCAAGTTCGGGATACAAAGGTGTTTGAGCATGGTGGGCTAACGGCATATCCGCCGCTGGAATGTCTTTTTCCACAAGTTGCATTTGCATATCGATGGGTTCGTCCAACGGGTTTGCGGCAACAGAAGTGGAGACCGGCTTCTCAGCAGAAGGCATTGAGGCATCGGCCTCTGTACCCGGCTCTGCGTAGATATTGGATGGCCTGGCCAGTTGATAGCCTCCCGGAGCTGCAGGCATCGGGCTGCTGGTACTAGTACTATCTTTACTTACTTGTGTTGTTGAATCGGTGGATAAGGTGCGCGGTTCGCTGAGGGATATAGGAGTTGATTCGGAACTCGAATATATGTTTTCTTTGATCTCCGGCGTTAACATTTTTCCAACAGTATTTTTACCAAAATTCACCGTGTTTTTACCTGGTAATGTTTCGTCAGTATGTAAATGTAGTAGCACAAGCGGCTCTTCTTCCTTTATATATTCAGTTTCGACCATATCCGGAAGACCGGGCATAGGCACATCAGGAACAGGTTCGTCTACCAGCTTTGGTGCAAGCAGGTCTTCTTTTACTTCCACTATCACCTTCTCTTCATCCTTAGCTTTAGTCTCATTGTTTTGGCCGAGGACCATTACTATTTTTTCCTCCTTCTTCGCTTCCTGCTTAGACTCCTGTTTGGTGAATGGATCCTTGTGCTGGAAACCGGTAGCGATAAGAGTGATTCCAAGTTTATCATCGAGAGAATTATCATAACCAAGACCCATGATCACATCGGTACCTTCACCTGCCTGTGATACGAGGTGGTTTTGAATGATCTCCACTTCGTCCATGGTAAACTCGTTTTCACCTTCCGCCGAGTTGATATTGATTAGGATCCATTTAGCGCCGCTGATCTCGTTGTCGTTCAGTAACGGTGAGTTCAGTGCTTCTTCGATCGCTTTGTATGCACGGCCTTCTCCTGAAACAGCAGAGCTACCCAGGATAGCCACACCACCATTACGCATCACAGTGCATACATCGGCAAAGTCGACATTGATCTGACCAGTACTATTAATTACATCAGTGATACATTTTGCAGCTGTTGCCAGAACGTTATCTGCCTTGGCAAATGCGTCTCTCATTTTTAGGTTACCAAACTGGTGACGCAGTTTATCGTTGCTAATCACAAGCAGGGTATCTACATATCCTTTCAAAGTTTTGATACCTTCTTCTGCCTGCAATTGTCTTTTCTTCCCTTCATAAGCAAAAGGTGTCGTAACGATACCGACGGTAAGTATGCCGAGGTCCTTACAAATTTTTGCAATGATAGGCGCGCCACCGGTACCTGTACCACCCCCCATACCGGCAGTGATAAAGGCCATCTTTGTATTTACTTCCAGGATACGTTTTATCTCTTCAAGAGATTCTTCAGTTGCCTGCCTTCCAATTTCCGGGTTGGCGCCGGCTCCTAATCCCTGTGTGAGATGGGGACCAAGTTGCACGCGGTTGGGTATACCACTGTTGGCCAGGGCCTGTGCATCTGTATTACAGATAATAAAATTGACACCTTCAATATCCTGGCTAAACATGTGGTTCACTGCATTGCCACCGCCGCCGCCAACACCAATCACTTTGATGATGGATGATTTTTCTTTAGGCAAATCAAAATGTATCATAATTGTCTGGTTTTAGCCCACACTCACTTTAATCATAGGAAATGGGGTAAGGGCTGTTTAAAATGGGGTTAGTTGTTTTTTTCAACGTTCCATTTCTGTCCCGTTGAGTTTTTAGTTTAGTTGTAAAAGAGCTTAATAGGATCCGGTAATTCCGGAGTATTTTTTATAAATGTTTATCCTCTTCTTCTTTGAAGAGATCAATGATACCGTCTTTGAATTTGCCCCAGAAATTGTTGAGCCCCTTGCGTTGCTTTACTTTTTCAGCGCTTACTTCAGGCACTTCAATCTCTGCTTCTTCCCTGGCGATAGCCTTTTTCAAACCTTCGGGTACATCCACCTTTTTGAATTCCCTTTCAAAGTTTTTGCGATTGTGTTCATAGTCATCATATCCTTTAAGGATAAGTCCGATACAGGTGGAATAAGTTGGTTTGGCCAGTTCTTCAATATGACCCGCAGCGAGGTGCTCAGTTGGTAAACCGATCCTGGCAGGTAAGCCAGTTGTATATTCTGTGAGTTGGATCAGGTGTTTCAACTGCGATCCACCCCCTGTCAGTACGACACCGCCATTCAATGCTTTATTATCGAGACCCACCTGTTTCAAATGGTAAGTCACGAAGTCCATGATCTCACTCATCCTGGCCTGTATGATATTGGCGAGACCTTTTACACTAATCTCTTTGGCGGGCATGCCACGCAATCCGGGAATTGTGATATAGGCATTCCCCTTGGCTTCGTTGGCCAGCGCGCTTCCGAACTGAACCTTCATTTGCTCCGCTTGTGTTTTTAAAACACCCAGGCCGGTTTTAATATCATTGGTAATATTTTCACCGGCAAAAGGGATCACGGCAGTATGCTTCAGGATGCCTTCATAAAAAACTGCCAGGTCGGTAGTACCTCCACCGATATCAACGATCGCTACCCCAGCCTCAAGATCTTCCTGACCCATGACCGCTGAGGAGGATGCCAGTGGCTGTAGAACCAGGTCCTTGGTACGGAGTCCTGCTTTTTCAACACTGCGATTGATATTACGAATCGCATTTTTATCACCTGTGATGATATGAAAGTTGGCACCCACTTTTACCCCGCCATAACCTATGGGGTTGGGTATATTTTGAAAATTATCAACTGTAAACTCCTGCGGGATCACATCGATGATCTGGTCACCGGCAGGGATATAGGTTTTATACTGATCGCTGATCAGCTGGTCGATCTCGCGCTGCGAGATCTCTTCATCATTTGCCTGGCGTACAATATCGCCGCGGGTTTGAAGGCTTTTAATATGGTGACCGGCGATGCCAACATAGACATCGCTAATTTCGAGGTTAGGATTGGAGGCAAAGCAATTGTCAAGTGCGGTTCTGATGGCCTTAATCGTTTCATCGATATTTAGCACCTGCCCGTGCTTTACACCATTTGAATTCGACTTACCGAATCCAAGTATCTCCAGTTTACCGAACTCATTCTTCCGCCCGGCGATTACTGCGATCTTGGTTGTCCCAATGTCCAGACCTACAATAATGGGTTGTTCGTGATTCATGTTGTTGTTTTTAGTTGTTGTTTTATCCAAAGCGTTTAATTCCTGATCATTTCACAAAACCTCAGTTATTCTATTTCGTTTTACCATCCTTTGCACCAATTACCTGTCCCGCAAAACGGACATCGATCGTTTTGTATTTGTCAAAACCTGTACGGCTTAATATTTCCTTATAGAAAACAAATAAGCGATCAAACTTCCGGTCGATGTCGGCACCGCCACCCAGTCTCACTACATGATTTCCGACAACGGGTATCATTTCAAATTCATAGTCACCTTCGGGATGCGGCCGTACAAGGTCAACTTGTGCCACCTGCGATTGCCAAAAAGGATGGCTGCTGATAAATTTTGCTGTTTCCTTTATGTCGCGCAATAAAAGGCTATCCCTTTTTCTGCGATCCTCTTTATCGGGGACCCCGGTAAACACAGGCACTTTTGTACTTAGATTTTCAGAAAGTGGGATACCCTTCTCCTCATCATCTATATAAAAGGACTTTCCCTTGTTGGTGAAGATCCTCGCAACGGGTTCTCTTTCCGAAACCGTCACGTGTAACACATCCTTACTGTCAAAATATAATTGCGCGTCTTTTACCCAAATATTTTGCTCCAGCAATGCTTCCATTTCCAGGAGATTGAAATCCGATTTAGGCTGGCCCTTGATATTCCCTTTTGTTGCAGTTCTCAGCAGTTGGGTAATATCAGACTTGGTAAGGAAACACTTATCATCCGCCACACCTTTGATCGTGATCACTACATCATTGCAGATATTGCTTTTTTGCTTTCCTATGGCTGCGATCAACAGCACTAGCATACCTCCCCCGATCACCATCCACATGGCAACAAACAAAATTTTTCGTATGGTCTTCCTGGCTTTCACGATCCGTTTATTTTATCCGCTCTTAATTTTTTTATTACCTCAATTCGCTCCTGATCTCTTCCACCAGCGTATCGATATCGCCGGCGCCTGCCGTGATAAGCAGGTTGCCGAAATCTTTATTCATATTTCGTTTATAGTCGGCTCTTACCCAATTCATCAATTCGTCCTTTGTCTTAACCCACCTGTTCACTCTTTGCATTTTATCAATGATCATCTGGCTGCTCACCCCTTCTATCGGCAACTCCCTCGCGGGATAGATGGGCAACAAGATCACCTCATCAGCCATATCAAGAACCTCCGCAAACCCTTCAGCAAAATCTCTTGTCCTTGTATAGAGATGTGGCTGAAATATCACTGTGCACTTTCGCTGCTGAAATAAGGTGCGGGCTCCATTGATCAGGGCTCGCAATTCCTCGGGGTGATGTGCATAATCATCTACATAGACCAGGTCCCTGGTTTTTATCACATACTCAAACCTTCGCTTTACACCGCGAAACGAAGCCACAGCGGATTTTATCTTATCACTTTCTATTCCCAAAGAACTGGCGGCGGCTATCGCAGCCACAACATTCTCAACATTGTGCATGCCGCCCATATTCAACACCACACTTTCAATCTTCCTAGCCTCATCTCCCGTAACGCTTGCCGATACCGTCACATCAAACTCATAGCTTCCATCCATCATCCTGATATTCGACGCGTACACATCTGCGGCATCATTTTGCAAACTATAGGTACAATGGCGGTCGGCGCTTAGTTGCTTCCCGCGCTTCAGACCAAACTGCCTGAGAAGTAAACCGCCGGTTTTTATCTTTCTGCTGAAATCGATAAAAGCCTGCTCGACAGCTTCGGCAGTGCCGTATATATCGAGGTGGTCTGCATCCATTGCCGAAATGATCGCGATATCAGGACTCAGTTTTAGAAAACTGCGGTCATACTCGTCGGCCTCGATCACACAGACATTACGTGGGTCACTCCAGAAATTAGTTCCATAGTTGACCGAAATGCCTCCTAAAAAAGCATTGCAGCCATACCCGGAATCCCGGAGCAGATGCGCCACCATGGTTGTGATCGTGGTCTTGCCATGTGTACCTGCTATACAGATATTAAAAGAACTTTCAGAGATCATTTGCAGCACATCACTTCGCTTTACTACTTTATATCCCTGCTGCTGGTAGTATCTCAACTCCTGGTGATCACCTGGTACAGCCGGGGTATACACAACCAGCTGCACATCTTTTGGTATCTTGTTAAGATCCTCCGTGTAATGAATTTCAATACCCATTTTTTCCAGGGTGCTTGTCAATACCGTCGGCGTTTTATCGTAACCACTCACTTTTATTCCTTTCGAATGAAAGTACCTGGCCACCGCGCTCATCCCAATTCCACCAATTCCAATAAAATACACTTCACGGATCTGTTCGCTTCCCAAAAAGGGAGTATTCATAAGGACAGTATCATTACTTCTACTCATTCTTTACCAGTTTCAATATTTCCCGGGCTATTACCTCGTCGGCATTGGTAATAGCCAGAGCGGAAATATTTCTCTTCAATTCCAGCTGGCGTTCTTCATCCCTGGCCAGCTGGATGGTCATCGGCACCAATTTTTCCGACGCCTCAGCATCTTTGATCATCAATGCTGCGTTGCTGTCGACCAGCTGTTTTGCATTGACGGTTTGGTGATCTTCGGCAGCAAATGGATAGGGTACAAATAAAACGGGCTTTTTAACGACACATAATTCAGCCAGGGTCATAGCGCCGGCACGGGCTACTACGATGTCGGCTGCAGCATAAGCAAACTCCATTT
>JAEYVW010000314.1 GCA_023429365.1 Bacteroidota bacterium | reverse complement strand
CCTCTCAGCACTGGATAATAATTCGTTTGAGTGATCCAGCCTTCGTAAACTTTTTCAAGCACCGGGTGTCCTTCCATCAGAAGACGGCCGACCAGTTCGAGGCTTTCGCCCTGCTCCGTTGTATTCCAGGTAAATAATTCCCCTGTACGGCTTTCTTTGTCCAGTAGTCCGACGCCGCATCTTCGTGGTGTGATGCTGAAGATTTGCAGTTCTTTATAGAAGGCATGAATGGTGTCGGACAGGTCCTCTGTGTTATGCATCGCCATAGCTTTGCTTCTCACGCGTTCCAGCGCCGCCTCAATCTTTGCTTCCTTTGCCTGCTCCTCAGCCTTCTTCAGGTCGAGGAAACGGATATAGGCCTGTTCGAATACCTTTGAAAAACGCGTCAGAATTTTTAAATCTTCAGGAGTGGTGAGATGATCGGACCAGCTGTCAAAACCCAGCATGGAATTTTTCTCTGCCACGCCGTGGAACTTCCAGGATTCCGTTTCTATCTGGAGTTGTTGTATCGCCTTCGGCACTTTCGATGCATTATGCTTCGCTACATAGCGGAAGTACTCATTTTTTGTCTCGCCGGTATATGATCTGTCGAGAATATTCTTATCACCTTCGATAGCGTGCCACAGGTCCCTGATAATTTCGTTGTTTTCAATTTCCCTGTCATAAGGAAGTTCAATGTTTACCGGCGCAGAAAGCTGGGTGGTAGCAACCCAGAGGCGGATATTTCTTTTTTCTCTTTCAAAAAGAAAGATAAGGGCACCGTCAAATGACAATCCGAGTTCTGCGAGCCGATCAAACAGGGAAGCCGCCACCATCTCGAGTTCATCTGACTGATGCATAGCCAGCGAGCGGGCCCGCACTTTTTCCAATGCAGCTTCTATTTGAGCCTCTCTTGCCTGCGCCTCTGAGTTTTGCAAATCCAGAAAGCGGGTGTAGGTTTGCTCAAAGACTTTTGCGAAGCGTATGAAGACATCATGTGCATCGGGCGCAGGATCCAGCGTGATAAATAAGAGATAGCCATACTTGAAAAAGGCCACATGATCAACCTGCCTGGTTGGAAAGGAGCCGCCCGCAGCTTTCATACCCCGTAATGCATCACCTACAATTGGAATGGTACAGAGATATTCATAATGTGCGGTACAGTCAGCACCTTCAAATTCTTCGATGTACAATTGTTCACCTCGTTGCCCGGCATTGTAGTAACGCAGAAAACAATCTTCTCTCGGGGTTTTATAAGTTGGCAAGGCCCCACCCTCAGAACTAAACCATTCGCTGGATTCATTGTCGCCATAAATATTGAATGCGCATCCCCAGGTTGGTATGCCTAACGATCGAACCTGTGTATCGAGCACAAAGGAAGCTTCCGCCAGCTCATCACTGTGTTGCATGGCCATAGTCCTGGCACGAACCCTTTCCAATGCCAGTTCTATTTGAGTTTCTCTTATTTGCTTTTCCGAACTTTTCAGATCTTCAAAACGGCGATACGCCAGGTCAAATACAGCGGCAAAGCGGACTAGTGTAGCCAGGCTGTCTGCAGATGGATGGGGTACCAGGCCGGGCAAACTAAAACCAATTTCACCATGCGTGGTACGCGCCATGATGAAGGTAAGACCGCCAATATGACGGATATCATCCAATGACGGTGCCTGTGGATCAGCCTGTTTGAAATCTCCAAGCTTCACCATTTTATCTACGTAGTCTACGGCAGTTTCGGTATCCATGACATAAACAAGTAATGGCTCATCGGTTTTTTCCCATGATGCTACCAACGGAATGTCGCCGTGAATACTGCGGGGCAGCTCCATTACCATGCCGATACGTGTGCCATCTCCACTGGTCATGGCCTTTTCATATTTCTCAGGTAACCAGCGCATGTGCCAGAAATAATGCGCTTCGTAGCCAAGCGAAACAAACTCGGTTCTCATAGTAACTACGATGTCCAGCAGATCTGTTGACATTTTCATCGAGGTAACCCTGGATCTTATCCGTTCGAGTGAAAGCTCTATCTGCGCTTCTCTCGTTTGCTCTTCCGCCTGTTTCAGATCATTAAAGCGTGTATAGCAAAGGTCAAACACTTTCCCAAACCTGTTAAGAATGTCAATTTGCTCTTGCGAGTGACGTACAGGTCCCGACGCTTCAATAAACCCAAAATTGTTAAAGGCCCCCGATATAAAAGTTTCTGTGGCATCGTGTATACCGGCTTTGACAGCTTCGGGTAAATAGATCAGTTCAGTTTCATTGAGCAAAAGAGCGTCGATAGATTTTTTTTCATCCCCTTTCAGGTCATATATCCAGTTTGGCAATCTTTCCCTCCAGCCATTGATAATAGCATCATAGTATGGATGATCCAGCCGTTTGATAAAATAGCTGTCCGCTACATTCCTGTCCTCAGAATTGGCCATCCAGATCCTGGCAGAAAAAGTATCACCGTCAATTATCCAGATGATGCAACGTGACAGCACCAGATCCAGTTTCACCAACTCTTCAAAAAACATGGCAACAAGTTCACCCAGTTCCGTCGAGCTCCGCATCCGCATAGCTCTTGACCGCACTCTTTCCAAGCCTAATTCTATTTTTGTTTCTTTTGCCTGCGCTTCTGCTTTCTGCAGGTCGAGGAACCGGGTATATGCCTGCTCGAATACTTTTCCGAAACGCTTTAGTATTTCATTTTCTTCTGCTGAAAATATTTTTCCAAATTGATTGACGATAAAAATACTTGTGTTTTTGCTTACACAGCATGACCGTGTATATCCTCCCGGGCTGGAAAGAGTTTCCTTTTTCTGCTTCGCATCCAGTTTCGACCAGGGCTCATGCTTGAACAAAAAACTAAAGAATTTCTTTTTTTCCTGCTGTGAATATTCTTCAGTAAAAAAACCAGGACCTTTTTTTATCCGTTTGATAATATTTGTGCAGAAAGGGTATTTGTAAGACGGGATATGCAATTCGGTGAAAGTGTTGGCTGTACCGCCCGATACCCAACAACGGAGTGTGTCATCAATATCGCTGTTAATAACAATAAATGATCCCCCATGAATAGCCATATTCAAATTGAACAATTCCTTATGGACTGTATGGATGACCTCCCGCAATTCAAAAGTATTGTGCATGGCAAGGCTGCGGGTACGAACTCTTTCCAGCGCTGCTTCTATCTCCAAGTCCCTGGCTTTTGTTTGCAGTTCTGCCGTTCGTTCTGCTACTACCTGCTCCAGCGCTTTTAATTTTTTTTCTGCTTCACCTATATGGAACGTATCCTCTATAGTGCTGGCAGGATCGGGTATTGAGCCATGAAACAGGACCATCTGCCATTTATTGTTCCTGTACTTAAATACACAGCTCATAAATAAATGAATGCTGTGCATGTTTATTTTATCGCCAATTTGGACTTTTATTTCGTCGTGAAACTGTGCAGTGGATTCATCGGTAAATTTTGGGCTGTATCGAGTGATAATCTTTGCTTTAAACAACATCCCTTTCGACTGTTGCCGAATTTTAATAAGCATCTTCCGGTAATCTTCTCTCGACCGTACTTTTTCATCAGCTGCTGTGCCGTAGCCGCTTACGTTTTCCGAAATGTACTGGTTGATGTACCGTAGCGGCGCTTTCATATCAAGTATGCTTACCTCCATAGCGCATTGATAAGCTTTTGCCAAATCTGTTCTGACTTGTTTTGATAATTTCATATTTTCAAACATTAGCTGGAATACTGATCGTAAATGTGGTTCCCACACCTTGTTTTGTGTCCATTTTCAACTCCCCGCCATGTCCGTTGGTGACGATATCATAGCTCAGGGATAAGCCCAGCCCTGTACCCTGGCCCGTCGGTTTTGTTGTAAAGAAGGGTTGAAATATTTTGTCCCTGATTTTTTCCGGGATGCCGTTGCCATTATCCCTGATCGTGATCTCTACCATATCCTTTTCCTTTTTGGTGCCGACGAAAACGGTTGGTTCGTAATTAATTTCCTGTCTTTCGGTGAAAGTGGATTTTTTCTTTTCATTTACCGCATAGAATGCATTGGTGAGAAGATTAAGGATCACGCGGCCTATATCCTGCGGTGCAATTTTGACCAGGCCGGTATTGGTATCAAAATCTGTTTTCATCGTGGCGTTAAAAGATTTGTCTTTCGCTCTTAATCCATGATAAGCCAGGCGTAGGTATTCATCAGCCAGCGCGTTGATATCAGATGGTTCTTTTTGCCCGCTGCTAACACGTGAGTGTTGCAACATTCCTTTTACAATGCCATCAGCACGTTTTCCATGGTGCAATATTTTTTCAAGGTTTTGTTTTACATCGTCGGCTATGGATTTGATCTCTTCAATGTCGCCTTTCCCAATCACCTGTTTCATTTCGTCCAACAATTCGGTACTCACTTCCGAAAAATTATTTACAAAATTCAAAGGGTTTTGAATCTCGTGCGCGATACCGGCCGTGAGTTCACCCAGAGAAGCCATTTTTTCGGATTGGATCAATTGCTTTTGCGTGGCCTCGAGCCTGTTCAGTGTGCGCTCTATTTCCAGCTTTTGTAGACGTAATACATTATTCGCTTTTTGTTTGTTACGATAGGCGGTAAATGCTACAATAGTCAATATCAGCGTCAGACCTAAGCCGATCATCAGGGCGATCTGTCTTTCTTTGGAGCGGGCATCTTTTTGTTTTTGTTCTATGCGTTGCGCTTCCTGTCTTTTCTCATACTCATAATTCATTGTCAGCTCTGTCGCCTTCCGAACGTTTTCCCTGCTGCGAACAGAGTCCAAAATTTGAGACCCGGTTTTGTAGTTGAGCAGGGCGGTCCGATAATCATTTGTTTTTTCATAGCATTCGGAGAGGTTATGCCTGGCTTGTCCCACAGCTTCATCATAGATGTCGGAATGTTGTAAAGCCGCAAGACCTTTTTCAAAATATGGAATGGCCTGTTTATAGTTTTCCTGTGATTTAAGTAATGTTCCCATAGCCGAGTAAGCCTGGAAAATATTGAGTGGCTGACCGGATGAATCGGCGACAGCCATTCCCTGGCGGGCTAGTGTTTCCGCTTCGTCAAATCTTTTCAGGTCGATAAGGGATCGGGAAGCTTTTGACAAACTGGCGGCTTCAATGCCCTGGTCACCCATTTGCCTGCCGAGCATTGCAGCTTTCATCGCATAATCGTAGGCTTTTTGTGGTTGTTTTTTACTGAGGTATAGTTCCGAAAGATTGGAATACGCATATAATTCAACAGCATTTTCTCCAACTTTTTTTGCATAGTTCACCGATTCAATGTATTCCTTTTCGGCCCTGCTGCTATCCCCCATAGTAAAATAGATGAGCCCCATATTTAAGCTGGTATAAGCCTGGTCCTCTATATTGTTCCTGGCTTTTGCAAGTGTAAAAGCTTTTTGCTGGTACCGCAGCGCCTCCGGAAAGTTGGATTGCATCTGGTAACTTATGGCGATGTTCATGTAGTCGCCGGATAGTTCCTGTTCATAACCGTTTCGCTCGGCTACTCCGATAGCGGCTTCAAAAAAGTGAATGGAGGAGTCGTACATACTTTGCATGCCGTACATCATGCCGTAGGTCGACCATACATAATTAAATCCGAGGGAGTCGTCCAGGGATTCATAAATATTTTTTGCAAGTGCGAGGTTTTCGACTGCGTGCTGGTACTCGC
>JAEYVW010000298.1 GCA_023429365.1 Bacteroidota bacterium | reverse complement strand
TTCTTGCCAAGATTGATCATGGGTTCAATGGCGAGTACCATACCCTCCCTGAGCTTGGGGCCATTGCCTTTTTTACCATAATTGGGTACCTGCGGATCCTCATGCATACTTTTTCCAAGGCCGTGACCCACCAGTTCCCTTACGACTCCATAACCATATTTCTTCTCGGTATGATCCTGTATAGCGCCTGAAATATCGCCGATCCGGTTGCCGGCAACGGCCTTTTCGATGCCTTTATATAAAGATTCCTTTGTGTGTGTGATCAGGTCCATTATTTCTTTACCCGGATCGCCAATGGCAAATGTGTAAGCATGATCTCCATGCCAGCCGTCGAGAACAACACCTACATCAATCGACACAATATCCCCTTCACGCAACTCATTCTCGTTAGGAAAGCCATGCACTACCACGTCGTTGACGGAAATGCATGAATTGAATGGATAACCATTATAATGTAGAAAGGAAGGAATAGCCCTGTGGTCGAGAATGTATTCACCGATCGTTTTATCCAGCGCCTTAGTGGTCACCCCTGGCTTTAGGATCTTGGCGATCTCAGACAGGGTTTTGCTGACCAGCAAAGCGCTTTTCCGCATCAACTCAATTTGTTCGTCTGTTTTGATAATTATCATATTGCAAATATCCTAATAAAAACAAAACCCGGCAAGTGAGATCGCCGGGTTTTACTTATCATTAATCTTTTAATTAATACTGTACGGCTGAAGTAGTCTGCCTGCCCTGGATACGACCACTCTTCATAAGACCGTCGTACTGGCGCATGAGCAATTGGGTTTCGATTTGCTGGAGAGTATCCAGTACCACCCCTACCATGATCAGCAGTGAAGTACCACCGAAGAAAGTAGAGAAGCCCTGAGTAACACCGAGGCGCTGGGCGATACCAGGTAGAATACCAACAAATGCCAACAGGATAGCGCCGGGGAACGTGATCTTATCCATCACACTGCCAATATAATCCGCAGTAGGCTGACCAGGTTTCACACCAGGGATGAATCCATTATTCTGCTTCAGGTTATCTGCGATCTGCTTGGGATTAAATATCAACGCGGTGTACAGGAAAGTAAAACCGATCACTACCACTGAATAGATCAGCATGTAGAATCCATTCTGTGGGTCGGTAAACATTCTTGAAAGTTCGTTTGGCTCCTTGCTACCGAGTGTGATCAAAGTTGGCAGGAACATGATCGCCTGCGCAAAGATGATCGGCATTACCCCAGAGCTGTTTACCTTCAGCGGGAGGAACTGACGTGCTCCGCCAAACTGCCTGTTACCTACAATTTGCTTTGCGTAATTCACAGGCACTTTACGTACACCCTGGATCAACAGGATACATCCGAGGATGATCGCGATCAGGATTGCTATTTCAACGATAAAGATCAGGATGGAACCGGTACGTGTTGACTTGGCTACCAACTCCTGTGTAAAGGACTGTGGTAAGCGGGCAAGGATACCGATCATGATGATCAGCGATACACCATTACCAAGACCCTTATCAGTGATCTTTTCACCCATCCACATTACAAACAAAGTACCTGCCGTAAGAATGATAACGGTCGAGTATTTGAAATAAGGTTCAAATGCGGTGATGATCGCGCCTGAAGAAGTCTGATACAGGTAACCGATATAAGCAGAAGCCTGCACCAGCGTTACCAATACGGTCAGGTAACGGGTGTATTGATTGATCTTTTTGCGACCGCTGTCACCTTCTTTTTGCATTTTTTGAAACTTGGGAACCAGTACAGTCATCAGCTGCATAAAGATCGAAGCAGAGATATAAGGCATGATCCCGAGGGCAAAGATCGAAGCCATGTTAAAGGCACCACCGGCGAATGTATTGATCAGGTCGAGAATACCGTTGCCTTCACCTGCACCCAGTTCCAGTTTTACCGGATCGATACCGGGTAATACAATGTGAGAACCTATGCGATAGATTGTAATGAGCAACAGTGTAAAAAGTATCTTACTTCTTAGTTCCTCTATACCCCAGATGTTCTTAAGCGTTTGAATTAATTTCTTCACGGGAGTTAAACAGATTTATGGGCCCTATGACAAAAAGACGCCAATTTTATTTTAGCGCCTTGCAATTTAGTAAAATTTACTTAACAATTTCAATGGTACCGCCAGCCGCTTCGATAGCCGCTTTTGCCTTTTCGCTCACGGCATTCACCTTGAAACTGAATTTGTTCTTCAACTCGCCATTGCCCAGGATTTTCACTTTCTCATTCTGACCTATCAACCCGTTTACGTACAGGTTTTCGAGGTTGAATTCAGTGATATTGTATTTTTCAGCCAGTTGTTCGATTTGTCCCAGGTTGAGGACAGTGTATTCAACACGGTGAGGGTTTTTAAATCCGCGTTTTGGAATACGGCGCTGGATAGGCATCTGTCCGCCTTCATGGCCCATTTTCCTTTTATAACCTGCGCGGCTTTGTCCACCTTTAGTACCTTTTGTAGAAGTACCACCATGGCCTGAACCATCACCACGTCCAATTCTTTTGTCTTTGTGTGTTGCGCCTTTTGCAGGTCTTAATTCGTGTAGTTTCATTTTGCTTTTATTTTTTACTCAGCGCCCCGAAAGCTGTTGGAGATGCGGGGCTCGCTTTTATTAATGTGAAAATGTGAGAATGTGGCAAATGTGGAAATAAGATCCTTGCATTTTCACATTTCCACATTTTCTAATTACCTCATTATTATGCTTCCTCCACCTTCACCAGGTGCTCTACCTTACGTACCATACCCAATACCTGTGGGGTGGCTTCTACTTCTTTGGAAGCGTTTGTTTTATTCAAACCCAAAGCTTTCAGGGTCAGCTTTTGACGCTCAGGCCTGTCGATCGGGCTTTTTACTAATGTTATCTTGATCTTTTTCATGTGTTGAAAAGTTTAGGGTCAGGTTTGGGTTTAAGGTTTGAATTCCGATGATCGAAACAACTTTAAACTTTCAAACACCAGGGTCCCTTATCCATTAAATACTTTCTTCAAACCCAGCGAACGGGTCTTTGCTACCGTTATGGGCTCACGCAGCATGGCCAACGCTTTGAAGGTTGCCTTGATCACATTGTGCGGGTTAGCAGAGCCGAGTGATTTGGCAAGAACGTCGGTGATACCGGCGCTTTCCAGTACAGCACGCATAGAACCTCCGGCAATTACACCAGTACCTTGAGCGGCGGGTTTGATCATCACTTTAGCAGCGCCTTCTTTTGCCCACTGATCGTGTGGTACAGTGCCATGCATAACCGGAACCTTGATGAGGTTTTTCTTAGCATCCTCAATTCCTTTCGTAATGGCTTCCTGTACTTCCTTGGCTTTACCAAGACCATGGCCAACCACACCGGCGCCATTGCCTACTACCACCAAAGCAGAGAAACTGAAGGCACGGCCACCCTTGGTTGTTTTAACCACGCGGTTGATCGAAACCACTTTATCTTTTAACTCGAGATCACCGGCTTTTACCCTGTTTAAATTTACTTTTGACATTATTTCAATTTGAAATTTGAACCCGGACTGAACCAGGTTGGATTTTGAAATTAGAACTGCAAACCACCTTCCCTGGCGCCGTCAGCAACTGATTTTACACGGCCATGGTATAAATAACCACCACGGTCAAAGGTTACATTTTTAATGCCCAGCTCGGAAGCTTTCCTGGCGATAGCTTCACCCACCAGTTTGCTCTTTTCAACTTTATTGACTTTTTGCGAGGCGATAGCTTTGTCTTTCGATGATGCAGCTGCCAGTGTCTGCCCATTCTGATCGTCGATCAGCTGAACATAGATATCCGTGTTGCTTCTGAAAACAGACAACCTTGGCTTTTCAGCCGTGCCGGCGCCGATCTTCCTGCGAATGCGGTACCTGATGTTTTGCCTTCTTGTCGATTTAACCTTTGCGTTCATTTTCTTTCTATTTTACAATCCTGATGCTGCCAGGATAATTTGAAAATTTTTGAATTTGAAAATTTGAAAATGGGTTTTCAAAACTTCAAACCAATTATTTACCAGCTGCTTTACCAGCTTTCTTACGAACCACTTCACCCACATAACGCACACCCTTTCCTTTGTAAGGCTCAGGTTTACGGAGACTGCGAAGTTTTGCCGCAACCTGTCCCAGCAATTGCTTGTCGATACCTTCCAGAGTAATGATAGGGTTCTGACCTTTCAACTGTTCGGTAGCCACTTTCAGCTCTTTGGGTACTTCAAAAATGATATTGTGTGAAAAGCCGAGTGCCAGGTCAAGCACATTGCCCTGGTTAGCAGCCTTGAAACCCACACCTATCAATTCGAGCTTGCGGCTATAACCATCTGTTACGCCTTTCACCAGGTTGGCGATCAACGCACGGTAAAGACCATGCATAGCGCGGTGCCTGATCTGGTCAGTAGGACGGATTACAGTAGCCTGGCCATCTTTTACCTCCACTTTGATATCGCGGTCGATCGCCTGCTTCAATTCACCTTTAGGACCCTTCACAGTAACCACGTTATCATTACCAACGCTGATGGTTACACCAGCCGGAACAGAGATTATTTTTTTTCCTATACGAGACATAATAGTTTGAAAATTTGAATATGAGTTAATTTGAAAATTGAATGTGTTCAGTTACCGTATAGAGAACTTATATTATCATTCAATACCTTTTTAAAAACAATTCGAAATGTGGTGTCCACACTATTAATAAATATAGCAGAGAACCTCACCTCCCACATTCTGGGCCTTGGCTTCTTTGTCAGTCATCACTCCTTTGGAAGTGGACACGATAGCCACACCCAGTCCATTCTTCACACGACGGAAATCAGCAGGTTTAGCATACTGGCGCAAACCAGGACGGCTGACCCTTTCCATGGTCCTAATGGCAGGTTGTTTTGTGGAAGGATCGTACTTCAGGGCGATCTTGATCACGCCTTGTTTGTTGTCATCCTCAAATTTGTACTTCAGGATATAGCCCTGGCCGTACAAAATTTCAGTCATCCGTTTCTTCAGGTTTGAAGCAGGAATATCCACCACACGGTGACCCGCCATCTGTGCATTACGGATTCTGGTCAGGAAGTCTGCTATAGGATCTGTTACCATTTTATAACTATTATCAGTTTTTAATTTATTCGTGAGACGTCAATCGTCAGTTTTCAAAAGTTCAACACTAAGGAGTCGCACTCACGATTCGCGACTCACGATTTTTACCAGCTCGCTTTCTTCAGCCCTGGTATCTTGCCATTCAAAGCCATGTCGCGCAATGCCACCCTGGAAATGCCGAAATAACGAACATACCCTTTAGGACGGCCAGTGAGCTGGCAACGATTCTTCAAACGAACCTTAGAAGAGTTTTTAGGCAACGCATCCAGCGCCTGCCAGTCGCCTGCTTTCTTCAGCTCCTCGCGTTTGGCTGCGAACTGGGCTACCATTTTCTCTCTCTTAAGTTGCCTGGCTTTAATTGATGTCTTAGCCATAATCTATTTTATTTTCAGTTTTAACTTCAGTCTAATTAGATTCCTTCTTTGCGTTTCTGAAAGGCATTCCCAGCTCTTTCAGCAGCTCATAAGCTTCTTCGTCAGTATTGGCTGTTGTCACAAATGTGATATCAAGACCTGTGATCTTATTTACCTTGTCGATATCTATCTCAGGGAATATGATCTGCTCAGTAACACCCAGTGTATAGTTACCACGACCGTCAAATGCTTTTTCATTCACACCCTTGAAATCACGTACACGTGGCAGGGCTACAGCGATCAGGCGATCCAGGAACTCATACATTTTCACACCACGCAAAGTTACCCTTGCACCGATCGGCATGTTCTTACGCAGTTTGAAGTTGGAGATGTCTTTTTTAGACATGGTCGCTACTGCTCTTTGTCCGCTGATGGTCGTCAGTTCATCCACCGCGATATCCACCAGTTTTTTATCGGTTACTGCACCGTTCACACCACGGTTCAGGCAGATCTTCTCCAACTTGGGAGCCTGCATTACTGATCCGTATCCAAACTTTTTAACCAGGGCAGGTACCACTTCTCTCCTGTACTTGTCTGCCAGTCTCGGGGTATATGTTTTCGTTGTCATACTATTCAATTATTTCAGGGGTTGGGGATTAGATCCTTTCACCCGATTTTTTAGATATGCGAACTGATTTACCATCTGCCTTTTCTCTTTTCACTTTGGCAGCCGCTTTTGCTTTGGCGTCCCAGAGCATAACATTGCTGATATGGATCGGGGCTTCAGTTTTTACGATCCCACCCTTTGTGTTCTGGGCTGAGGGCTTGGTGTGCTTGGTCACAATATTCACTCCTTCCACCAGGACCTTCGCTTTATCAATCAACACTTCTTTTACAACACGGGGTTTTGACAGGTCTTTGTCATCACCGGTGATCACGATCACGTTATCACCTTTTTTAATGTTGTACTTTGGTTTAAATCTTGTCTTCATTTTATTTTAAGCTTTGAGCTATGAGATTTGAGCTTCGAGCCCTACCCTATAGCAATGAAACTCTTTATTTTTTTGTTACGGCTCGTAGCTCAAGGCTCGTAGCTCGTAGCTTTCATCTATTACAATACTTCAGGCGCCAGTGAAACGATCTTCATATAACCCTTGTCGCGCAGTTCCCTGGCCACTGGTCCGAAAATACGTGTACCCCTGGGCTCATCAGCCTGGTTAAGGATCACCACCGCGTTGTCGTCAAAACGGATATAAGAACCGTCTTTCCGGCGAAGCTTGTTGGTAGTACGAACGATCACCGCTTTGGCAACCGTGCCTTTTTTGATACCACCCGCGGGCAACGCGTCTTTGATGGTCACTACGATCTTATCGCCGATCCCGGCATAACGCTGACCGCTATTACCCAGTACACGGATGCAGAGGACTTCTTTGGCACCGCTATTATCCGCAACATTTAACCGGCTTTCTTGCTGAATCATATTTTTAAGCTTTGGCTATTAGCTGTGAGCTGCGAGCTCCGAGCATTTAGCAATTAATAACTATCATTTATCATTTTACGGCTCGTAGCTCATCACTCGTAGCTCGTAGCTTCTAATTATTTCACTTTCTCTACCACCTCAACCAGTCTCCAACGCTTGGTCTTGCTCAGCGGACGGGTTTCCATGATCATGACCAGGTCACCAACACTGCACTCGTTTTTCTCATCATGCGCATGAAACTTGGTAGTCTTTTTTACGAACTTCCCATAGATAGGGTGCTTTACTTTTCTTTCAACAATAACAGTGATGGTCTTTTCCATCTTGTTGCTTGTTACAAACCCTAATCTTGTTTTTCTTAAATTTCTTTCTTGCATTTTATTAGCTTTTTATGCTTGCTGTTGCTTTAACTTCAATTCCGTTTGCAGACGGGCAATGTCCCGGCGTACGCCACGGATCGTCATTGGATTTTCCAAAGGAGAGATCGCATGTGCAAACTCCAGCTTTTTCAAACGGAGCTTCTCTTCCTCCAACCGCGCTACCAGCTCGCTCTCGTTCAAACTGCGGATACTTTTTACAAAATCTGCTTTCTTTGACATCTTTATTAATTTGATAGTTTTTGAATCCGGCTACTGCCTTTAGAAATCTGGGAAACATCCTGAACCGGTTGTTTTCCGACTCCCTTTTATGCAGTTACCAAATCTCTTCTAACGATGAACTTTGTTTTGATCGGCAGCTTACCGGCAGCCAGGGCCAGCGCTTCACGGGCGATCTGTTCGCTCACACCATCGATCTCGAAAATGATACGACCTGGTTGTACCACGGCAGCCCAGTACTCCAGGTTACCCTTACCTTTACCCATCCTCACTTCTGCAGGCTTCTTGGTAATAGGCTTGTCAGGAAAAACCCGGATCCACACGTTACCTTCCCTTTTCATCTGGCGGGTAAGCGCCTGGCGCGCAGCTTCAATCTGGCGGTCGGTGATCCAATGGCTGTCCAATGCTTTGAGTGCATAAGAACCAAAAGATATAGTCGTCCCCCTCTTCGCGTCGCCTTTCATGCGACCTTTCTGCATCTTCCTGTGTTTCGTTCTTTTCGGTTGTAACATATTATTCAGCTTTGAGCTATGAGCTTCGGGCTTCGAGCCTTATCTCCTAGCAATGAAACTTCTTTTTTTTATTTGTTACGGCTCATGGCTCGCGGCTCATGGCTCGTAGCTTGTTTTGCTTATCCTCTCCTGTCTCCACCACGGCCACCGCCTCTTCTGTCGCCACCTCTCCTGTCGTCACGACGGTCATCTCTTCTCTCCCTTCTTTCACCACCAGGACCTTCATTTTTGCCACCGGCGATAAAGTTGGGGTTCAGGTCTCTTTTGCTCAATACCTCACCTTTACAGATCCATACCTTGATACCAATTTTACCATACACGGTTTGTGCAAATACGTTGGCATAGTCAATATCCATCCGGAAGGTGTGCAAAGGAACACGACCCTGTTTGAACTCTTCGCTACGGGCAATTTCTGCTCCGTTCAAACGTCCGCTCAGTTTGATCTTGATCCCTTCAGCACCCATACGAAGTGAAGAAGCGATCGCCATCTTGGTGGCACGTTTGAAGTTGATACGGTTTTCGATCTGGCGGGCAATGGTATCACCCACGATCATGGCATCCAGCTCGGGACGACGGATCTCCAGGATATTGATCTGCACATCGTCTTTACCGGTAAGCTTCTTCAACTCTTCCTTGATACGATCTACTTCACCACCGCCTTTACCGATGATGATCCCCGGCTTGGAAGTGTGTATAGTGATGATCAGTTTGCCAAGCGTTCTCTCGATCACGATCTTGGAAATACCTCCCTTGTTGATACGGGCATTCAGGTATGTCCTGATCTTATGATCCTCGATCAGCCTGCCAGCATAGTTCTTTTTATCAGCGTACCAGTTAGATTCCCATCCACGGATGATGCCTAACCTGTTACCAATCGGATTTGCTTTTTGACCCATTTTTTAAATTTGAAAATTTGAAAATGTGGAAATGTGAAAATGATCTCCACTATCAAAATTTTTTTGTTTTATTTTTTTACACAGGCGCGATTTAATTTTCACTTTATCACACCTGCACTTTTATCTCTTTACTTCGTGTCAACAATCACAGTTACATGGTTGCTGCGTTTGCGAACCCTGTATCCACGGCCCTGGGGCGCGGGACGCATACGCTTCAGGGTTCTTGCCCCGTCAACGTAAATGGTTTTTACAACCAGCTCACTTTCATCACCGCCTTCATTTTTCTGTTTCCAGTTGCTGATAGCACTCAACACCAGCTTGCGCAGGGGCACAGCGGGATGCTTCGGATTATGCTCAAGTTCTGCGAGCACCTTCTCCACTTTCTGACCGCGGATCAGGTCTGCCAACAACCGCATTTTACGGGGCGATGTGGGATAATTTTTCAGTTTTGCTACTGCTTCCATTTATTTTGTTTTTAGTTCGAAGCCTGGCACCGGGTTTTTCCGACCCCCGACTAACGACTCCTGACTATTTATTAATCTCCTTTCTTGCTGGAGTGTCCTTTGAACTGGCGGGTGGGTGCAAACTCACCCAGCTTGTGTCCAACCATGAATTCAGTTACATACACCGGGATAAACTTGTGGCCGTTGTGCACGGCAAACGTGTGACCCACAAAATCCGGTGTAATAGTGGAACGACGGCTCCAAGTCTTGATAACACCTTTTTTGTTTTTGCCTTCATTAATAGCGACCACCTTTGATTCAAGATGAGCTGCTACATAAGGACCTTTTTTAATCGAACGAGCCATGGTTAA
>JAEYVW010000207.1 GCA_023429365.1 Bacteroidota bacterium | reverse complement strand
GATAAAAGCAAATCAGCCAATGAGAGTTATGCTTACGGTGGGGAGCGATGACGGTATTAAAGTGTGGCATAACGGTAAACTGGTGCATGAGAATTGGACACCACGTGGCATTGAAAAAGACAATGATCTGATACCCATTGAACTTGAAAAAGGCAGTAACCAGATTTTGTTGAAGGTCCAGGACATGAGGGGAGGATGGGGGTTCACAGCCAGACTTCTGGATAAAAAGTCGCTGGCGCAGCAACTAACCAAAGCTTCTGCATGGGGCGCATTGGATAAGGTGAAAATGCTGGCCGATCACGGAGCCAATCTAAACATGGCTGACGAGAATGGCTTATTGCCTGTTGTAGCAGCTAAGGTTGGGGGGAGAAAAGAAGTAGTGCAGTTTTTATTGGAAAAAGGCACTGCTGATAAGCCCGTTCCACCGGGAGAAACACTCACCGATCAATTTTATAAATCTTTAAATGATAAACCCTCACCTGGCATGGCCGTGTTGGTTGATAAGGATGGCAAGGTGTTATATAGGAAAGGCTTCGGCTTTGCTAACATAGTTGCGAAAACCCGCGTTACACCCGAAACAAAATTTCGCATAGGGTCGGTCACCAAACAGTTTACAGCCTGTGCTATCATGAAGCTGCAGGAAAAAGGCCTGCTAAGTGTGAAAGACAAATTAACCAGGTTCATCCCTGATTTTCCAAGAGGAGATGAGGTTACTATCCATCACCTGCTTACACACACTTCGGGTATTCATAGTTATACCGGTAAGGCTGAGTTTATAAACCGCGTTACAAAAACTATTACACCTGATTCATTGCTCGCTTTTTTTATAAATGATCCCTATGATTTTAATCCGGGGGAACGATACCAGTACAATAACTCCGGATATTTTCTACTGGGTTATATTATTAGCAAGGTTTCGGGAAAGTCATATGATGATTTTCTCAAAGAAACTTTTTTTGATCCCTTACAGATGAAAAATACCGGTGTACACTACGCGGGTATTAAACTGGATAAGGAGGCAAAAGGGTATTCACGCAACAATGAGAACAAGTTTGAACCAAGCCTGAACTGGGATATGTCATGGGCCGGCGCTGCGGGCGCCATGTATTCAACCGTGGATGACCTGTTGAAATGGAACCAGGCACTGCATAATGGCAAGGTGCTAAGTGAAGAAAGTTACAAGGCCACAATTACACCCGTAGTACTGAATAGCGGAGAACAGGCATCGCCGAAATATGGGTATGGACTTGCCATGTATAAATACCGGGGTGTTGATGCCATCGGGCACAGTGGGGGTTTACATGGATTTCTGACACAGCTGGTCTATTATCCTGAAGACAGGATCACCGTAGTAATGTTTACCAATACCTCTGATCCGCAGGTAAATTTTAGTCCGGAGAAAGTAGCTGAGGCTTTTCTGTGGAATAAAATGGAAGCACAAACCACCTATGCTGTTGCCAGCGTTACACCCACTAACCTGGAACAATACACTGGCCGATATCAGTTAGGGAATATTGGCGTAATGACATTTTCGACCGAGGGAGATAAGTTGTATGCACAGTTGACCGGACAGCCTAAATTCGAAATTTTTCCCGCTGCCGAACACGAATTTTTCTGGAAGGTAGTAGAAGCAAAAGTAAAATTCATGAAAGGTGAATCGGGCGTGATAGATCATGCGATGTTTTACCAGGGGGGCCAGGAATTGAAAGCAGAAAAACTGGCTGAGGAGAAGATCGTTGAAATGCACCCGTCAGTGTTTAACCAGTACGTTGGTAAATATAGACTCGATGCCAATACTGTTGTGACCATTTTGGAAGAAAATGGGAAGTACTACGCTCATCCAAACGACCAGTCTAGATTACAATTACATCCAGTTTCGGAAAACGAGTTTGTTATTAAGGAGATCAATGCCCGTTTGCGTTTTGAAAAAGGGGCCGATAACAAGGTAACAAAGATCATGCTTAATATGAATGGTGGGAATTCAGAATTGCCAAGAATAGAATAACGTTCCATGATGTGGTGAGTGCTCATTCTTTTGCCATAGGAAAGAAGTTAAGTGGACGGGTTTTCGCGTGGGATCGTAGTAAGAGAAAACTCATAAATGAAACAACATGCGGATTGCAACCTATAATGTAAATGGCGTCAATGGCAGATTGCCGGTGTTACTGCGATGGCTGGACGAAACCTCACCGGATATTGTTTGCCTCCAGGAATTAAAAGCACCAGGCGAAAAATTTCCAGAACTCAGTATTAAGGAAGCCGGCTATGAAGCCATCTGGCACGGTCAGAAGAGTTGGAACGGTGTAGCCATATTATCAAAGAAGGGAAAGCCTGAAGAAGTGAGGAGGGCATTGCCTGGCGATCCTGAGGATGTGCATAGTCGGTATATCGAAGCTAATGTTAAGGGTATTCTCATAGGTTGTCTCTATCTGCCAAATGGTAATCCATATCCGGGTCCCAAATTCGAGTACAAGCTAAAATGGTTTAAACGCCTGGAGTCGCATGCAAAAAAATTACTCGCTGGCAAACAACCTGCGATACTGTTAGGAGATTTTAACGTGATGCCAACTGAACTTGATGTTTATAAACCCGAGCGCTGGGTCAACGACGCTTTATTTCGTATCGAAGTGCGGGAGGCGTTCAGTAAACTGATTAATCAGGGATGGACCGATGCCATTCGGAAACTCCATCCCGGTGAGAAGATCTATACATTCTGGGATTATTTTCGAAATGCTTATGCTCGTGACGCCGGATTGAGGATCGATCATTTCCTGCTTAGTCCTGATCTGGTGCCTCGTCTTCGCAAAGCTGGAGTGGACAGGCATGTTCGCGGTTGGGAAAAAACCAGTGATCATGCGCCGGTTTGGATAGAATTGAAAAATAAATAACCGGGTAAGTTATTGTATGAACTTGCAAAGCAGCTTATCAACCGCTTTGTGTTCTTTAATATATTCCTTGACTGCTCCAACCACTTCGCAGAAGGGTTCTCTTATCATGTCGAAAGTGGCAGTGAGTTTTTCTTCTTTGTAAATAAAGACCCGGACCGCATTCCTGATGGAGTCGACCGTGATCACAATATAATGCTGTCGCAATAATCCTTCGTCGTTGGAATAAGTTAGGCCATCCATAGGGATGAAAATTTCAAAGCCGCCGCGGAAATTGGTACCGCTAAGTTCGATGCCTGGAATTTTGTATTGAAGCGCTTCAACTAGATCGTCCAGTTCGATCGTCATTGTTTTTGGGAAACGGGCGATCCAGTAGATAAGGTGGTTGCTAAGGTTCATGGTGGTTAACAGTTAGTTTAAACTCACAATCACCTATAAATATTTTAAAAAATCCCCGTAGTTCCAATTATTGTTAGTAAGAAATTTCAGCACTATTTTAAATAGGTAGTAGCTGCAAAGCCGGGAGCCACCGGCATTTTCACATATAGAAAATACCAGTAATTCCCGATTTGTTGAAAAGCAATACTTTTTATACTGCGCGGAGAATAGAAAGGGTGAGCTGCTTGTTACCAGTACCACCTACGAGGCCTTTAAGATAAAAGGTGTACGCGTTGCCTTGGATCAGTTCAATATTGGCGGTGGCTACAACAGTGGCTGTACCGGCCAGGCGTACCTCCAGGGTATGATTGCCCGATAGGATCTCAGAGAATTTATTATAAAGTTCGAAACCTACATTGTCGGCATGTGAACGATCCGATTCGATCTTTACATTATCAATATAAAGGTCAACATCGGCTGTATTTGGACTGGCATGGAAAAACCGGTAGTATGGCTTTGTAGAAGCCAGGCCGGCGAAATCGTCCCTGATTCGTAACACTTTGGCAGGGCCATCCACCAGCTCATTGAAGACTATCAGCGTGTAAAAGCTCATGGAATCATAAAGCGCCTGTGGTATTTCAGTTACCAGACTGTCAGCCCCTGCCTTTTTAAATTTCACTGTAAAAAAACCGCGGTCTACACCATTATATCCGGAAGTCACTGCACCTGGGGTAAATGCGTTATTGGAAACGCGGTTGTCATTAAAATAAACATCGAGCGCCGGCGCCGTGGGCGCGAGGTGCATCAGGGAAATATAGGTTTTCGGGGTATTAGGTCCGGGCGGATCTGATTTCAAACACCCACTTACCAACACTACGATCAATACAAGCATTCCACTAAAGCGCCACTTCAAATTGGTCATTTCGATTAAGATTTTTCACGGATACTTCTTCCGCGTTGTAGTTATTTATAATATTAATTAAATGCCGGCTCACCATTTCTGCCGTACCCGGATTTCAGGCAGGATGACACCACAATAACAGAATTCGTTGCACGAAGCAAGGGGTTTAAAGTCCCAATAAAGGCCATTGTTATTGAATTCGCGTCTGCCCCCCAACATTCAATAATATTATAAAAGTCCGTAAAATCGTAAAATTACGGGCCTTTAAATCTAAATAAAATAGAGTTTTTTTGTTTGGATAATTAACTGATATTAAACTAAATAAAATTTTACTATGTATAAAATACGGGTTTAATTGAGAAAATATACGCGTAAAACTTGCAAAGTAAAATAACCAAGTATATTTTTGATCCCGAATGACAGAGTTACGTAAGCGCCTTCGTTCATTCACGATGCCGAATCGCTTCAAACCTGTCAATCCCGTAAACCCTATAGTATGAAAACAATTTTACCCTGTGGGCCTATTAGGTCAAAGAAACTGCTTATCCTTAGTATTGCTCTTATTTTTTTCTCTGCGCTCAGGGCGCAGGATTTTAAAGGAAAAGATGGCGCCGGTAACTTCAATGTTCCTGGTACTTATATTCTAAACCGCTACACGACCCTTGCAAGTTCGGTTAATGCGGGATCACTTTCTTTAACGGTTTCTGATGTATCCCAGCTAAGCGGGTCATATTCATTTACAAATTCAGCCGATGTATTTGCGTCGGATGTTTTGAGTGCCGGCGACCTGATCATGGTCGTCCAGGTGCAGGGCGCAGACATCACTACTACTAATAATTCCAGCTACGGCCAGATTACTAATTATCATAACACAGGTAATTATGAGGTAAGGACGGTTTACCAGGTTTCGGCTAATACCATCTTCCTTTGTGAAGGTCTGAGCAACTCTTACACACAGGCGGGTAGAGGCAGAACGCAGGTGATCAGGATACCTCGTTTCAGTACCCTGAATATAAGCGCTGGCGTAACGATCACTGGTCTTGCATGGTCTGGTGAAACTGGCGGCGTGGTAGCATTGGAAGCACAGGGCAATATGAATATTAACGGAACTATTTCTGCAAACCATATCGGATTTCGTGGAGGGGTAGATATCAAGAACATAAGTTCGACAAGCGGCGCTGCGGTTATTAGCTTATACAGGATCGATTCACCTAATACAGCCGCTTCGAAAGGTGAGAGTATTGCTGGCAATTCGAACGATTATAATACATTACTCAATGGAGCTTATGGTCGAGGTGCTCCCGCTAACGGTGGCGGTGGTGGTAACGGACACAACGCTGGTGGCGGTGGTGGTTCCAATGCAGGTGTTAACGGCGTGTTGACTCCCTGGAACGGAACTGGCATTAAAGATAATTCAGTCGCAGGCTGGGCCAGTGCCTGGAATCTCGAAGGTTCAGGTTTTGCCAATAATATATCCACCGGCGGCGGCCGTGGTGGCTATACTTTTTCAAGTTCAAATCAGAATGCTTTATTAGTAGGACCTGGTAACAGCGCCTGGGGCGGCGACCGCCGTCAGAATGTTGGTGGTTTTGGTGGCAGACCGCTGGATTATCATGGCAACACCCGTGTATTCATGGGTGGTGGTGGTGGTGCTGGTGACGGTAACAACAACTCCTCCGGCGACGGTGGAAATGGTGGTGGTATCGCTTATGTGCTATCCAATGGAAATATATCCGGTATCGGTAAAATCACGGCAAACGGCCAGGATGGATTTAGCACACAAAACTCCTTTATCGACGCCGGTGGTGGCGCTGGTGGTGGCGGTGCTATCATCCTGAATGCTTCGGGCAATATCACCTCTGTGTCCCTGGAAGCAAATGGTGGCAAGGGCGGAGACCAGCTACCACTGAGCAATGAAGCTGAAGGTCCCGGCGGCGGTGGCGGTGGGGGTATAATACTGACTACAACAACCACAGTGAGCAGGCTGGTAAATGGCGGTGCTAATGGTATTTCGTCTTCGGCACATGTTACTGAATTTATACCCAATGGTGCTACGGCGGGAGCCGGTGGCACCGTTGCAAGCATAACATTTTCCGATGTATGGGCTTGTGATGAAGATGGATTTATTCTCCCGGTTCGACTGACCAGCTTTAATGCACTCCTGCAAGATACTGGTGTAAAGCTGTCATGGAGCACCGAAGAGGAGAGTGCCGGTACTACGTATGAACTGGAAAGAAGTTTCGATGGTAAAAATTTTACGACAATCGCCTTGTTCTTCGGAATGGAGAATACAAACAGGAAAGGAAGTTATAACTATACAGATGCCATTGCCCAGTCGGGGAAATCTGTAATCTATTATAGGCTTAAAATCGTTGAAGCTGAAAAATATTCTTACTCAGAACTTCGGACGGTCAGGATCAATAACGCGACTACAATTGCTTCAATTAATGTATATCCTAACCCTGCCAGCAATTATTTTCAACTGGAACTTCCGGCAGGATGGGAAGGGAAAAATACAAAGCTCGAGCTGTTTGATATGTCGGGTAAACTCACAAAGTCTATCGTTAAAAATAAGGTCGGTCAGACTGAGACAATTGATGTGAATGGTCTCCAGGCAGGTGTGTATGTGCTTCGTACAAGCAATGGAAGACAGTCGGCGCAACAGATGATAGTAAAACGGTAGGTGGATAAATTTTGTGCTGCCCGGGATATTTGAGTACTCGAATTGAGATCGCTTGTCAGATACTTAATGCTTCTGACATCTAGTAGCACAAAATCCTGAATAATCCATGACTAAAA
>JAEYVW010000189.1 GCA_023429365.1 Bacteroidota bacterium | reverse complement strand
CTTTTGCATTATAACCCATGCGCGACGGGTTATCAAACTCACTAAAGCTTCCGGTAATGCTGGCATCACCAAGATCGGTGTTCACTGAAAGATCAGTATTCATCCGGCTGCTATTGCCCCTGATGTTGCCCGATGCATGGATCCGGTTTGGCAGGCTAATATTTGATGGCAAGGTATTTTTTGGTAGAAAGCGGTTTATGTCTCCCCGGGAACTGTTGATATTGCGGATTGCAAGGTTAGCCTCCATGTTTTGCATAGCCGGTAAACCGGATATCGTACCTGATACATCAAGCTTTGTGTCCTGCAGGCCCTGCAACTGTAATGTTTCAATTTTCAGGTCCGCAACACGACCTGTAACCCGACTATTGATATACCACACCGCGTTGGGATCAGCAAACGCTGGCTGCTGGCTCAGCATGGGAGCAAATACCAGTACGTCTTTTACCAACACCCGGCTTTCTTCAATATCGAGATCCACCTGCATACTTCCGATATTCTTTGCAAGAGATTCGATGGAGGCATAACGGATGGCTGCATCGCGTTGCAATTTTGTACCCGGTGTTTCGAGATAGAGATTTCTCAGGAATGCTTTGCGGGGTGTATACAGAAATTCCGTTTTCAGCTGATTTAATACAAATCCACTTTGTTCCTTGAAACTGGCTTCGCTGATGGTGCCGGTAATTGAATCGGTATCGAATAAAACATTTTTAGCGCTAAGTGTAAAATCACGGGCGTGCAGGTGTGCATAATCCATTCCTTTAGTTACCCGCTGATTGTTATCGTTGTCAAACTGGAGATCATTATTTTCGAGGTCGATGCTATTTGCAAAAATTCGCCAGCCTGCTTCCGCCTGCGTTTCCAGTTCCTGCTCCACTTCTTTCTCAACTACTTGGGCAGAACTAGTTTTGCCAAGCCTGATAGACGCGACTGTATTTTTTAGTGCAACCTCATCAAGATTGATCACCCGCTTGTTGAGATCAATAGTGTTTGATGCCACCTGCAAGGAACCAAGATCCAGCTTGGAATAAAATGATGAAATATCATTGCGATAATCCAGGTTGATCTTTTCCAGCTGGAGGGTTTTGAAACTGACCTGGATGGGATTGGGCTGCAAGGCTTCTATACTGTCTTTTGATTCGGGCTCGGCAGTGGCCAGGGGTTTGGACTGGTACACTCTTGCTACCAGGCCGCTGATGCTTGTCTTGGGTACATCATAAATCATTTGCGCCGGATCAAATTTATCAACCTGGGTATATAGATGATCCAGCGATGCTTCCATGTCATTGCCCGTCACCACATCTTTATAGAGCAGCCTGATCTTATTGAGTTCGATAGCGCCAAGACTAATGGCGGCAGAGGAGCCGGTACTGGTATCCGGGCTGCTGCTGGTAGGAGCAAATGCGTCGATGATAAACTGGAAATTAAAGCTGGTGTCTGGAAGTTCACGTTTGACTTTAGCGGTTATATCGTTTAGGCTGATGTATTTTAATATCAATTCACCTTTTGTAATAAGCTTCCAGATATTTAGATCAGCCATCAGTTTGCCTCCGTAAAGCAACGTGTCTTTTTTCCTGTCCTCGACGTAGATTTTTTCTAAAACAATATCCCGGGGCAGACCGACATAAATCCTTCCTACCTCAACCCTGGTGTCGAGTTTATTTTCGAGGTAAGCAACCGCCTTCTTTCGAATAAAGTTTTGTACGGGAGGTGTAAGTACCAGCAGGAATACAAGTACAATGAGGAAAAAAATCCACAGAAAGGTTTTAAGCACGATCCTTCCTGCGCGTTTCCATCCATTTGCCTTTTTTTCCTGTTGTTCCATCGGCTTTCGACTGCTTGAGATGTGTAGACTTTGAGTGTAAAGGTATAGTTAGAAAATATCGTGCTATATTCCCAAGGGGCAGGAATTGGAAGCGTGCTTGGCGCCTATTCATTATCTTGCTGAAAATAAGATTGCTATGCACCGCTCCCGAATTGCCGGTATAGGGATGTATGTTCCCGCCGGTATTGTAACCAATCACGACCTGTTGAAATACATGGATACCAGCGATGAGTGGATCCAGGAAAGAACGGGGATCAGGGAAAGAAGGTACGCACATCGTACCGGAGAGACTACTACTACGATGGGTGTTGAAGCCGCAAAAATCGCGATCGAAAGAGCAGGGTTAACTACCAAGGACATCGATTTCATCATATTTGCCACCTTATCACCCGATTATTATTTCCCGGGATGCGGTGTCTTATTACAAAGGGCATTGAAGATGAATGAAATTGGTGCGCTTGATGTACGTAACCAATGCAGTGGATTTGTGTATGCCCTGAGTGTTGCCGACCAGTTTATAAAAACCGGTATGTATAAAAACATACTGGTGGTAGGAAGTGAAAAGCATTCTTTCGGCCTGGATTTCACCACAAGGGGACGCAATATCTCCGTGATCTTTGGAGATGGCGCAGGCGCGGTCGTGTTGCAGGCTGCACCGGAGTCGTCGCAGTCGGGGATACTCAGCACACATTTACATAGTGATGGAGAAAGCGCGGAGATACTCGCGATGTACAATCCGGGTACACATGCCAATCACTGGACGAAGGAATCGCTGGCCGATTTCAATGAGGGTGAAATGGGCGATATGTTTATGAGCCATGCGATGATCGATAAGGCCCAGAATTTTCCATACATGGACGGGCCGGCGGTGTTTAAAAAAGCCATTGTGAAATTTCCCGAAGTGATCGAAGAAGCGTTGAAGACGAATCAACTTCAGACAACGGATATAAACCTGCTCATCCCTCACCAGGCCAACCTTCGAATCGCCCAGTTTGTACAACAAAAGCTGAAACTACGAGACGACCAGGTATACAATAATATTGACAGGTATGGAAACACCACCGCCGCTTCGATACCAATCGCCCTTTGTGAAGCCTGGGAGCAGGGTAAGATCAAAGAAAGTGACCTGGTTTGCCTTGCGGCGTTTGGAAGCGGGTTTACCTGGGGCAGCGCAATTTTGCGTTGGTGAAATGTAGCGGCTAATTTTGGCCCGCGATATTATTTTTTCATTGAAGATGTTACATGCAAAAGCGCATTATCTATATCATTAATCCGATAGCCGGTACGAGAACAAAAAGAGATCTCCAGGAATACATACAGACAAGAACCCGGAACCTGGGTATTCCATTTCATATATTTCCATCTGTTGCTAGTGGTGACTATTCATTTCTTCGTCCCATCATCCTGGAAGAGAAAATTACAGATGTAGTGATTGCCGGTGGCGATGGCACAGTAAACCAGGTCGTGAACAGCCTGGTGAAAGAACGGGTAAATTTTGGGATCATACCCTGTGGATCCGGCAATGGCCTTGCACTGGCGGCAAAAATTCCAAAACGACCCGAAAAAGCGCTTGACATAGTTTTTAATGGAGAGGCATCCGCAATCGATGGTTTTTATGTGAATGATCAGTTCGCGTGTATGCTCTGCGGACTTGGGTTCGATGCTAAGGTGGCGCATGAATTTGCTAAACAACCCAAGCGGGGTTTTGCCACCTATGCCAGCCTGGTGAGCAGGAATTTTTTTTCTATTTCGCCTTATCGTTTTGATGTAGAAGCGGGCGGCCGGGGATTTTCGACGGAAGCTTTTTTTATCAGCATCGCCAACAGCAACCAGTTTGGTAATCATTTTACAATAGCACCGGAAGCGTTATTGGCTGATGGGCTTTTGGATATTGTTATCGTAAAAAAAGCAGCAAAACCCCGCCTGCTTTATAATCTTGTTAAGCAGGTCTTTGCCGGCAAGATCAAGAAAGTTGAAAATTCACTCGAACAGCCGATCAGTTACTTCCAGGCTGAATCCATCACGATTAAAAACACTGACCAGGCTCCGATGCATATTGATGGCGATCCGGTAGAAACACCTGGAGAGTTAAAAATATCCATCAAAAAAAAATGCTTCCGGCTTATACAACCGGTGGCCGTAGCCGAATGATCAAATAAAAAAAATCACCCCGCGACTATTTCCCGCTGTAGTCAAAGTGAAGTAACTTGCTAAGCAAACGGAAACTATTTTCATTGGCAGGTGAGTTTACCGAGTTAATAATATCTTTTTGCTCCCTTTTGCTCAGGTGAAAATTCAGGGCTGCCTTATTTTCTTCTTTGTCAGAGGCATACTGGAATAAAACTTTATGTACGGTCCGGCCCGGATGCTCGGCATAATAACTGAGCATATCATTTTGAAAATACTCCATCATCTTAAACCAATTGTGTTGCAATAACAGAAATGGTTTGGTGGCATGATCGGTTATATCATCCGACATATATGGATATTCCCAACCTCCCGGGCTTCGGTCTCTTACCTGTATCAGCAATACTCCGCTTGTATTTTCTTTAATCCAGTCATCAAAAGCTTCGAGAAAACGCAGGGAAGTTTCCTGTCCGTAATTATCTCTCAATCCGGCGTCCATCACATCAATAACCGGGTTGGAGGGTAACCATACATTGGGAAGCACGATCGGAAACGTAGCATTCATGCGCATGGCGGTAAGGATCCGCAGGTTTTGAGCATCCTGGTTTTTGAAGAATGCTGAAAAATCAATGACATCAGGATCCATCACCGGCAGGCGTGTAGTGTCCTGCCAGCCCTGCATCATAAAGCTCACGGGTTGTGTACTGATGATGAGTTTGCGGCTATCCCTGGTCACAACGGAATTGTAGAACATGAGTGGAATATTGGCCGCCTTTTCATCTTCAGCATAATCACCAATTTGTTTGTCAAGTATCCGCCTGGTATTGGTATTCAGCTTTTCTTCAAACGCATACCCCCGATCTTTTACATAAGTGTATTGATCAACATTGAATTTTTGCGCGGGGGCAATCAGGTCTCTTGCTACAAACGAAGAAAACACTGGATTCAACACATCCCCGGCTATGTCTTCTACATATTTGGGATCCTGGAGGTCAATATTCCTTCCCTTAAGTTTTTGCAGGTATAGTTCTCTGAAATAAGTGGCACCAATCATTCCCCCGGAAGCACCGTTGATCAGGAATATTTTTTTCATGATAGTCCCATTGCTTAAACTATCCAGGTATTGCAGCATGCTAAATGTAAAGGTGGCACTCCTATGCCCACCGCCACTGGTGTTTAACAATACAAGCAATGGACGAGAACTATCCTGTTTCTTTTTCCAGTTC
>JAEYVW010000129.1 GCA_023429365.1 Bacteroidota bacterium | reverse complement strand
TATCTTATCATCATCGTATAAATGAATAAAATAGCCTTCGTCGTTGTTGTTGTCAAACTTCCTGTCGACGAAAAAAGCGAGGTAAATAAAATTTTGAGAAGTATCGGTGGTTATGGTACCGGTGTATTTGTAACCCTTGCGTTTTAATACCAGGTCAATGGCGCTGCGGCCATTGCTACCCAGTCCGTAGGCGATCCCCTCAACAGGTTCCATACTGCCGGCCAGGTCGCCGGAAGATTCATATGTGAACTCAATCACATCACCAGGCCTGGGTTTTTCGGGCGTATAGGAAAAATTTTTCTGGGCATAGCCCGCTGTGGCAAATAAGATCATTACCAGCAGCACCATATTCCTGGGATGCATATGCTAAAGTTTTCAGCAATTTACTACTGCCTCATCAAACTCTTTCCAAAACCGAAAAGAAAAAATCGCCTTCAATTTTGGCGTTCTCGTCGCTATCGCTGCCATGAATCGCGTTTTCACCGAGTGAAGTGGCATACAATTTACGAATGGTTCCTTCGGCAGCCTGGGCAGGGTTGGTAGCTCCGATCAGGTTACGGAATTCAGTAACGGCATTGTCCTTTTCCAGTATCGCTGCAATGATGGGGCCGCTGCTCATAAACTCCACCAATTCTCCGTAAAAAGGTCTTTCCTTGTGTACAGCATAAAATTCTCCGGCCTTCTCTGCACTGAGTTTTGTCAGTTTCAGGGCTACGATCCTATAACCTTCCTTAATGATCCTGTCCAGGATAAGGCCGGCATGGCCATTCTTCATCGCATCCGGTTTGATCATTGTAAATGTCCTGTTGCTCATTGTTATTGCTTTTGGGCCGCAAAAATAGGGAAAGAGTGAGTGAGTTGCTAATTCCTGATTGCCAATTTATGGTTAGATTTATTATGAATATTCTTCGTTTCAGACACCCGACTAACGACTCCCGACTCGCGACTATTATCCCGCCTATTCCCTTATCTTCGCAACCGCTTTTATGAAACCCATCCAGGATATATTTCCACTTTTGCCACAACCGCGCAAGACCATTATCACAATGCACCAGAAGCCCGACGCCGATGCGATGGGCGCTTCCCTGGGCCTGGCGCGTTTTTTAAAACAGCTTGGTCACCAGGTGACCGTGATCTCGCCAACCAACTGGGCAAAATGGCTCAACTGGATGCCGGGTTGCGAGGAAGTGATCGACTTTGAAGCCAGCAGAGCAAAGGCAGAACAGGTGTTGGATGAAGCGGACTGGTTATTTTGTCTTGACTTCAACATTTTTCATCGCACAAGACATCTTGCAGGAAAGCTCCAGGAAGCAAAATGCGTAAAAATTCTGATTGACCATCACCGCGAACCCGATTCACCTTCTTTCGATTATGGTATCAGCGATACTTCGAAAAGTTCAACCTGCGAAATGATTTATGACCTGATCGTTGCATCGGGTCATGGCGACAGGATCGATGAAGGCATAGGGGAGTGTATCTACGCGGGTGTTGTGTCTGATACCGGTTCCTTTCGCTTTCCTTCTGCACATGCGGGTGTACACCTGCTGGTAGCGGATCTTAAATCCAAAGGGCTGGAACATTCTAAGGTACATGAGAACCTATTTGATAATTTCCTGGAGAATAAACTCAGGTTTACGGGTCATGTACTGCTGCATCGCATGGAAGTGCTGTATGAATACAATACCGCGCTGGTAGCCATACCTAAAAATGATCTTCTTAAATATTATATAAAAACGGGAGACACCGAGGGGCTTGTCAATTTCCCACAATCCATTCAGGGCATAAAATTGGTGGGACTTGTGATAGACCGTGATGAGGAACGAAAATGGAGTTTCCGGAGCAAGGGTGATTTTGACTGCAATGCCTTCGCGCGAAAATATTTTGAAGGCGGGGGACATTTTAATGCTTCCGGTGGCCGGAGCATGGATTCGCTGGAAGTTACTGTACAGAAATTTAAAGAAGCTGTAAAAGCAAATAAAACTTTATTACAATAAACACTTAAAATGAAACCAATCTTTGTTTCCATTGTGCTGATCGCAAGCATGGCCCTGGTAAGTTCATGCAACAATATAAATTACCAGAAAACAAAAAGCGGGATGCTGTACAAAATCATCTCTTCAAATGCCAAGGACTCTACAGTCAAAGAAGGTGAATACCTGAAACTTCATTTCACCCAGAAACTGAATGACTCAGTGCTTCAAACGAGTTTTGGCAAAATGCCTGCTTATGTGAAAGTTTCTGCTGGCCCGAACGAAAGCTACAATCCAGGTGAGATCTTTCATTTGTTGAGGAAAGGGGATAGCGTGATCACTGTTGTATTGATCGATTCACTGATCAAAAAAGGAATCATGCCGGAAGTACCGCCTTTTATGAAGAGAAGCGACCGACTGACAACATCTTTCAAAGTTTTAGATATTATAAAAAATGACAGCCTGTACCAGGTTGATATGACTGCGGAAACGGAAAGGGATCGTCCACGTATGATGAAAGAACAGGAAGAGCAGGCGGCCAAAATGCGCCAGGAGATGCAGGATATGAGAGACAAAGAAGACCTGGAAATGGAGAAATCTGGTGAAGTGGCAAAAGGACTTCAGCAAATGGAGGATTACCTTAAAAAAAATAATATCAACGCTCAAAAAACCGGGAAAGGAACTTTTGTTCAGATCCACCAGCAGGGCACAGGTCCGCAGGCTGATTCCGGAAAATATGTAACCGTAAAATACGCAGGTAAATTACTCGATACTGACAGCCTCTTCCAGGAAAGTTCGTTTGAATTCCAGTTAGGCCAGGGCAGGGTTATCAGTGGCTGGGATGAAGGAATGAGGTTGTTTAAGGAAGGTGGCAAAGGCACACTGTATATCCCCGGGTTCAGGGCATATGGTAAGAATCCTCCTCAAGGTTCACCTTTCAAACCATTTGAGGCTTTGAAATTTGATATTGAATTGCTGAAAGTGTCAGATACACCAACGTCAAATTCAAGATAGAAAGCTCCAAGAAATTGATACGACTCAATCCTGGATTGATTGAGATATGAAAATAATGTTGCAACTTTGTGCCGCCTTTGAAAAAAGGCGGCTTTTTTGTGGACAGTGTATAAGGCCCCGTTTTTAGTCCAAGATCCATAAGAGTTAAGCACTGTGAAAACTGTCAAAATTTGACACAACCCGTACTAAAATACCTGTCCAATCCTTTGAATTACTGAAGAACCCCCATTAAGGCATGATTAAAACGTCTTGGTGAAAGAGAGAGAAAGCATCTACATCCTGTAGGTGCTTTTGTTTTTTGTGTGATGCTACTTAACCTCGTTCATCGCAACTACCAGCTTAACCGCCTGCACAGCCTCCTTTACATCATGCACTCTTAAGATTGATGCGCCATTCATAAGACTCACAGTATTTAAAACAGTAGTTCCGTTGAGCGCCTGGTCGGGCGTGATGTTCAGTGTTTTGTAAATTGTAGATTTTCTTGAAATACCCACCAGCAGGGGACAATTCAGCATTTTAAAAAAGCCGAGGTTTCGCAGGAGTTCAAAATTGTGTACTATGGTTTTTCCAAAACCAAATCCAGGGTCGATGATGATATCATTGACACCTGCCTTCCTGAGCTCATCCGTTTTGGCAATAAAAAAGTCCAGCACCTCACGTGTTACATTTTCATAATATGGTGCATGCTGCATATCCCCGGGAGTTCCCTGCATATGCATGAGAACATAAGGAACTTTTAAGTTGGCGGCTGTGGCAATCATCTCAGCATCCATACTTCCTGCACTGATGTCATTGATGATGGAAGCTCCCGCCTCAACAGCTTTATTGGCCACACCTGCATAATATGTATCGATCGAAATGATAACGTCCCTGAATCTCCCTGATATCGCCTCAATCGCAGGGATCACTCTTTTTAATTCTTCATCTTCGTTTACCGGCTCACTTCCAGGCCTTGTACTTTGTCCGCCGATATCAAGGATGGCCGCACCATCATTGATCATCAGTTCTGCCTGTTGCAGCAATCCATCAATAGACTGTTTCCTGCTGAGTTCGTAAAACGAGTCGGGCGTAACATTAATGATCCCCATTACCAACGGCTTATCAACAACGAGGAGCCTGCCTTTACAATTGAGCGTAAACATTAAGCTTTGTTTCTTTATTTTTGAAGCTAAGGTAAGAACAAGCGCATTTATGATCAGTACGACCGAACCGGCTAACATGACGAACACCAATTTAGAATACGACAGTGTCATCGCTTCCTGTAAGGAGATATTCCTGAAAAAAGCAAAGGATTATGGTACCGCCTGGAGAGTATTGCGGACTATCTCCATCGTTGACCAGATATTTATCAAAGCGCAGCGTATTCGCACCATCCAGGAAAAAAAACAACAAAGGGTAGCTGAGGATATCTCCGCCGAATTCAGGGGCATCATCAATTACGCGATCATCGGTCTTGTCCAGCTCAGCCTGCCTAAAGGCACTCCGGAGGAACTTGAACTCGACAGGGTTTCTTCCCTGTATGACCATCATATAAAAGTGAGCAAGGAATTGATGGAAAATAAAAACCATGACTATGGCGAAGCCTGGCGCAGCATGAGCCAGGAAAGTTTTGTAGACCTGATCCTGATGAAACTGCAGCGCATTCGCCAGATCCTGCTTAATGAAGGTAAAACGCTTGCCAGTGAGGGGATTGATGCGAATTATCATGACATCATCAATTACAGTGTGTTTGCGTTGATACTGGATGCTGGATACTAGATACTAGATACTGGATACTGGATGTTTCCGGCTCCCCTCTCCCTGGGAGAGGGGTTGGGGGTGAGGCCGGATACTGAATAAACTAATTTTATGAATGTCTTATTGACTATTTCCCGCGTTGTGGTGGGCCTGCTTTTTATCTTTTCCGGGCTGGTGAAGGCTAACGATCCGCATGGATTGAGCTATAAAATGCAGGAATTTTTTGAGATCTGGCATTTGACCCAGCTAAATCCAATTTCGCTAGCCTCATCGATACTAATGAACGCCTTTGAGATCATCGCTGGTTTTGCCCTGCTGATCGGTTGGCGGATCAGGCTTTTTAGCTGGCTGCTTTTGCTGCTGATCCTGTTTTTCACTTTTCTTACCGGTTATACCTATGTTACGGGTAAGCCTACCAACTGTGGCTGTTTCGGCGACTGCCTGCCGATCAGTTCCAAAACTTCGTTCCTCAAAGATGTTGTACTGACCATATTAATCGGTTTAATTTTCTGGCAGCGCCATCGTATCAAACCTGTCTTTACAGGGAAAATAAGCGCATTGCTGATGGGGATCGTAACGGTATTCAGTTTCGGTATTCAATGGTATGCGCTTACATACCTGCCGGTGGTAGACTGCCTGCCTTATAAAAAAGGAAATAATATTTCAGAAAAAATGAAGATCCCCCCGGGGGCTTTACCAGATAGTTTCGCGATTCGTTTCGTGTATGAGAAAGGTGGACAGCAGTTTGAATTTGCACCTGCCGAACTGCCAGCAGATCTTGATAATTATAATTATGTAAGTCGCACCGATAAACTTATCCGAAAGGGTAACGCGGAACCCGCGATCAAAGGATTTGCGCTGACTGGCATTACCGATGAAGATTCAACATCTATTGTTTTATCAGATCCCTACGCGGTGATTGTGTTTTGTGAAAATTTCGACAAGCCCTTTTCCGACTGGCGGGATGAGCTAGGGAAAATATATGAAACAGCAACCGCTAAGAATATTCCTGTATATGCGGTTACCAGCAGGAGGGAAGAGGCGGTAAGCCATTTCGCATCTACGACTTTTGCCAATATCCCTGTATTCGTATGTGACTACACTGCCATTCGAACCGCGGCACGCACCAATCCCTGTTTTTATTTATTGAAAGAAGGTACCATCATCGAGAAGGAGGGGCATAAACGGGCCGATATCATTGAAGATCGTATTAATGCACTGCCAGCGCAGTTAAAGACAGCACCACCACAGCAGGACACCATTCAGCTTGACACCCTAAACCCTTGATCCGGCATGCTTAGATACATCGCCAAAAAATTATTCTACGGTATTCTTGTACTTGCCGGTGTGATCGTGCTGGTATTTGTATTGTTCCAGGGATTTGGCGATCCGACACGGCTGATCATGGGTCAAACCGGGGACTCGGCCACCCAGGCCAATATCAGGAAGGAACTTTATCTCGATCAGCCCAAATGGAAACAATTTGTTTTTTATCTAAACGACGTATCGCCAATCTGTGTACATAGCAAATCTGAAATTGAATCACGACCGCTCAAAGGCATTTTTATTGGCGGCGACACAAAGATTGGAATCAAAGTTCCATACTTACGCAAATCCTATCAAAGCCGACGCGATGTGGGTACCATCCTCATGCAGGCGCTGCCAGGCACGCTGATCCTCGCCATTGCTGCAATGGTCATTGCCGTGGCACTTGGCATTCCGCTTGGCGTGATTGCCGCGGTAAAACAAAATACCTGGGTGGATACATCCGCCATTTTTTCGAGTATCGTGGGCATTTCCGCACCGTCATTCTTTATGGGTATCATCATTGCCTATGTGTTTGGATTCGTGCTTAGCGACTGGACGGGCCTGCATATCTCCGGAAGCTGGTTTGATATCGACGAGGTGACGGGACAAAAAAAACTATCCCTCCAAAACCTGATCCTTCCTGCTGTGACACTGGGGATACGTCCGCTGGCTATTATCACGCAACTCACGCGGAGCGCCATGCTGGATACACTTGACCAGGATTATATCCGAACTGCCTATGCGAAAGGCCTCAGCAAACGGAGAGTGATCTGGAAACATGGATTGCGTAACGCGTTGAATCCTGTCATTACCGCCATTACCGGATGGTTTGCCGAACTGCTGGCAGGTGCTTTTTTTGTCGAGTATATTTTTGGCTGGCAGGGTATCGGCAAAGTAACGGTCGATGCCCTGGAAAAACTGGATTACCCCGTCGAGATGGGCTCCGTGCTGATATCGGCTACTTTTTTTATTCTAATCAATATACTGGCGGATATCCTATACGGGGTAGTGGACCCACGTGTCCGCATTCAATAAATTCCAGCATGAAAAAAGCAATTATTATTTCAGGCATAGCGCTTGTATCCTGTACAGGCAATATGAATACTTCTAAAACATTTGAAGAAAGTTTATTCAAAGCAGCAGACCATACAGCTGAGAATCTTTTTTCAAAAAATATCGAAGGACCGGCGGTTGATAAGAACGGCAATCTCTTCGTCGTTAATTTTCAAAAAGACGGGACTATCGGCCATGTTAAGCCCGACGGCGAAGTGGAATTGTTTGTTAATCTGCCCGAAGGCAGCACAGGCAACAGCATCCAGTTTAATGCAGAAGGTAATATGTTGGTGGCAGATTTTACCGGCCACAACGTGTTGGAAGTTAACATCAGTACAAAAGAAGTCAGTATCTATTGCCACGATGATCGTTTCAATCAGCCCAATGATATCTGCATCAATAAAAATGGTGTTGTTTTCGCCAGCGATCCGGACTGGAAAAATGACAAAGGACAATTATGGAAGATCGGTACGGACAGGCAGGCGGTCTTGCTAAAAACGGAAATGGGCACCACCAACGGGATATGCTTAAGTCCCGACGAGAAAACATTATACCTCAACGAAAGCACACAGAAAAAAGTCTGGGCCTTTGATGTGGACCCGGATGGTAATATTTCAAACCAGCGGTTATTCACGTCGTTTGAAGATCACGGTCTTGACGGCATGAAAACTGACTCTGGTGGCAACCTGTATATCACCCGATATGGTAAGGGCACGGTAGCCATTTTTTCGCCGCAGGGGAAATTAATCACAGAAGTAGAACTGAAGGGGAAAGATGTAAGCAACCTGGTTTTTGGCGGTATGGACCTGAAAACCTGTTATGTTACTTTACAGGACAGAAAAGGAATGGAAAAATTTCGTACCGATACACCGGGAAGGCCACAGCATTAAAATTTAAGGCAACAAAAAATATACTTCAACAAGTAAACCGATTTAGCCTCGTACTTTCCTGAAAAACAAAAAATGAGGTACACTTTTTGCATACAAAAAGCGGGTTAGTGGAGTATTTTCAACACGCTCAAATAGCGTATTTTCCCTCAACATTGGTGCTTGTCTGAATCGTAACTTTAAATAGCAGGCAAGTTGTCTCCTCCATGTACCCATGAATAAAACCAATTGTATTAAACCAATAAACCTTTATTTATGGAAAACGTCACAGTCTTACTCGCTAAAAAGCAATCCCACTTCAACAAGATTTCTCCTAACTGTACGATAAGTGATGCGCTGTGCAGGATGAGTTGCCAGAATACTGACTACCTGATCGTGATGGATGATGATGAAAGATACCTGGGACTGCTTACGGAGCATGACATCGCGACCAAAACAATTTTCAATAATCGCTCGATCACCCTTACTAAGGTGAACCAGCTAATGAATACACGTTTTCCCGCTGCCGACTCGACTGATACGGTGGAGGATTGCATGCGACTGATGAAAAGGTTTAATGTACGTTATGTACCGGTATTCAAGGATCACAATTTCCTTGGAGTGGTTTCATCCGATGATATCATCCAGGAAGCCGTCAATCACCGGTTAAAAATATTTGATGTAGAAGACAAGAACCTGGTGTACTCTTATTGAATCACCACTTCACGAATGACTTTTTGTCCGAGGGCCTCATTTACCCGTTGAATGATTTTTTCTTTCTGGTAAATGAGTTCTTGTTTTAAGGGGGCTACACTTGTTGTAATAAAAAGCTTGTCGCCGAATATCTGCAGTTTATCTGTATAACGTGCAATGGTTTTCCCCATGATCTGTTCCCACACATCATCAATCTGCATCGCCTGGATATCTCCCTTAATACGGCTCTGGTTTAAGAAATGCTGGATAGCCGAACCGATTGAATATTCACCCATGGCTCAAAGGTATTCATTGGGGATGAGAAATGATAGCTGTATCAGTATTTTCAAAGCTGGCAAAAACTAAAATTCTTAAAGCATTATTAACTGGTACTTAACGCCGATTGCATCGAGATGGGTTCTCAGTCGCTGCTCATTGGTGTCGGTTATAAAAACCTGGCCTTCGCATTCCACACAAACCTTCTTTAGGAGGTTGCCGATCCGGTCTTCATCCAGTTTTTCAAATACATCATCCAGTAAAAGGAGGGGGGAGAACCCTTTTTCTTTTTTGAGGACTTCCATCTCCGCCAGCTTGAGTGCAAATAACAAACTCTTACGCTGACCCTGCGAAGCAATGCTGCGGAAGGGCTGCCCACCCAGGTTGATCTCTATATTATCGCGGTGCACCCCCGCCGTAGTGCGTTGCGCCAGGCAATCCCGTTGACGTGATGCGGTAAGAAGTCCATTAAATTGTGTTTGGATCAATTCACTTTCATACAGCAGGCTGATATCTTCCTGTTGCCTGGCAATATCAAAATAAAGATGTTTGACCATGGGAAGAAAAGAAATCAGGAACTCCTTTCGCTTGTTGAAGATATATTCTCCCGGCCCGGTCAGCTGTCCATCCAGTACATCCAGCAGGGAAAGGTTCCGGTTGCCGGACTCGGCAAATGCTTTTAGCAACGCATTTCGCTGCTGCAGGACTTTGGTATAACTGATTAGGTGCCGTAAATAGTCTTCATCGAGTTGCGAAAGCATGGCATCCAGGAATTTCCGCCTTTCCTCGCTGCCTCCTGTGATAAGTTGCGCATCGTCGGGGGCGATCACCACGCAGGGGTAGCGGCCTATATGTTGTGAAAACTTATCATACGGCTGCTCATCCACCGAAAATTCCTTTTTCCCGGATTCCCGCAGGATACAAACCGTTTTTTCCGGTTTACCATTCAGGTTGAAATGGCCTTCGATTCGAAAACCGGTGCGACCCTGCTGAACGCTATTGGCATCGACGCGGGAAAAATAGCTTTTTGTAAAACACAGATAATGAATGGCGTCAAGCAGGTTGGTTTTACCAACCCCGTTATTTCCGCAAATACCCACTATCCGAT
>JAEYVW010000397.1 GCA_023429365.1 Bacteroidota bacterium | reverse complement strand
AATGAGGTGTATCATCAAATAAATACGTATGAAACAAATCAAAAAATTGCTTATTGGTGCGATGGCTTTCACTATTCTTTTTTCCAGTTGTAAAAATATGAACAAGACTCAGAAGGGCGCCGTGATCGGTACAGCGGGCGGAGGTGCCATGGGTGCAGTTATAGGTAAGGCCGCAGGTAACACTGCACTGGGTGCAATTATTGGCGCTACAGTGGGTGGCGTTGCAGGTGCAGTTATCGGTAAGAAAATGGACAAGCAGGCCGAGGAAATTAAAAATGAAGTTCCCGGTGCAAAAGTGGAAAGAGTAGGAGAAGGTATCGTAGTCGAATTCAGCAGCGCCGTTTTGTTTGGGTTTGATCAGTCAAACTTATCATCGTCTGCGCAATCTACACTGAATGACCTGGTACAGGTATTAAACAAGTATCCTGATACCGATCTCGAGATCCAGGGTCATACCGACAACACCGGTACCGACAAATACAACCAGGCCTTATCAGAAAGAAGGGCTTCTACCGTTGCCAATTATCTTACCAGTCATGGTATTGCACTTGAAAGAGTAAGAACAGTGGGACTTGGGGAATCTTCTCCAAAGTATACCAATGATACAGAGTCGGGCCGTGCGCAAAACCGTCGCGTGGAATTCCTGATCACTGCCAACGAAAAGATGAAGGCAGATGCAGAAAAGGAAGCAAAAAATTAAGATCTAGGCAGGAAATAATATACTAACACAAAAACACACTTATGAAAGCAAAAAACCTGGTGATTGCCCTCGCTGCAATCCTATTTTCTAGTGCTATTTATGCGCAATCAGCCACTACATTTGGAATTCGGGCTGGTGTTAACTTTCAAAATCTGAACGGTAGAGACTTCAACGACGACAAACTGGAAAACAAATTAAAGACGGGCTTTCATGCGGGCGTAAACGCGGAAATACCTGTAGGTATCGATTTCTTCCTCCAACCTGGTTTATTATTCAGCACAAAAGGTGCAAAAGCTGAAAACAGCGACAGGAAGGTGAACCTTTCATACCTTGAACTGCCGATCAACTTTGTTTACAAACCTGAACTTGGTACAGGCAGAGTGATCATTGGCTTCGGTCCTTATGTAGCTTATGCATTAAACGGTAAGTTAACCGATCCCGATGATGATATTGAGTTTGGTGACCAGCCTGATGAATGGAAAGCTTTTGATGCCGGAGCCAACCTGCTCGCTGGTTATGAGTTCAGCAACAAACTTTCGTTCCAGTTGAATGCAGGTCTTGGTCTTACCCGTTTAAACAACAGACCCGACGGTGATAAAAACACTTCGATCAAGAACACCGGCTTTGGTGTTTCGTTTGGTTACAGATTTGGTCAGTAAGAATGATAACATACAAATAAAAAAGCTGCTCAGCGAGCAGCTTTTTTATTGTGGGTACTTGAAGAATTCAACCACACCGGTAAACGATTCGTTTGATGAACGCCGGTTTTATTTTTTCGCAAAACTATAATTGATATAGATCGTGTTTCCTTCAAACAATACATTTGACCGGAGGTTCAGCGAAGCGTCGGTAGCAGAAACGATTTCAAATTTGTAACCATCCGTCACGTCCTTTGCTTTTACACCACCCGGCAGGCGTTTGTATTGCAGGATCGTCTGTCCGTTCTCCAGCCTGTATGACCAGACAATATTTCTTTCACCCGGTGTGCAGTCTGTCGCATCGTTTTGCGCGATGGTATATGATCCGTTACCATTGTTTGGGAAAACCCAGGTGCTTCCTTTCAGACAATTCTCATTGCCTTCGCCCAGCAGGGTTAGTTTGACGTTTCCCTGAGGCGTACCATCATAAGTAATATTTTCCAATACCCAGGTGCCTTTGATATCCTCCCGCTTTGCAGTCGCCGTAGCATTTTTTGATGAGGAACACGAACTTGCGAGAATCATGATGCCGGCGATAAGGGGAAGGATTTGAATTGCTTTTTTTGTAACCATAAGAAACTGTTTTAGTACATATAGGAAATATTGTGCCTGTTTTTACAGGGATAAAAAAAACCGGCTTTACGCATCGCATAAAGCCGGTTGAATATCTTTTATTCCAATTAACGGGAACTGGAAACTGATGCGTCGGGGCTTAATAATAAATCAATTGATTCTTTAAGAATCTGAATTTTTTTCGACAAAAACAGGTTCATCTTTTCTTCCGGCAGCCTCATATCATATTTCCCTGCCGTAGCGACCTGGTTGTCAAAATTAGGGTTGATCTTCTCGAAATCAGCCATCTCCATGTTTACATGCTTTACAATGATAGAGGCGATATAACGGCCGTTGATCGTTTTTACAATTGTACAATCCTCCTCCTCGGGAACAACCGTAGCTGTTTTAACAGCCTGGAGATAGTTCGCAGTTTCCTTTTTAGTTAGCGTGGTTAGTCCGCCGCTACCTTCCATGATATAATGAGTAGCAATGAATTTTTTTACGTGCTTTCTGGATTCTGCAGGCAGGTATTTCTGAAGGATCCAAAAATCGCGGCTTCCACTTCTTTTTATCGCTGAGTTCACCTTGCCCGGACCGCCGTTATAGGCAGCGATCACCAGCAGCCAGTCGCCATACAGTTTATAGAGGCTGTTCAGGTATTTTGCGGCAGCATTTGTGCTTTTTGTAATATCTCTTCTTTCGTCCACCGTCCGGTTGATCCGCAGTCCAAGATTGCGGCCAGTGGCTGGCATCAATTGCCAGGGACCTACCGCGCCGGCCCATGAACGCGCATTTGACTTGAGTTGCGATTCGATCACGGCAAGGTATTTCAGCTCCCTGGGCAGGTTGTGTTTGTCCAGGATAGCGTCGATCTTATCGAAATAGGGGCGGGCCTTCGATTTAAGGTTGGTCAGCATCTTACTGTGGCTGTCAATATAGCCTTCCACGAAATTGATGGCGAGGGGATTGAGCTGGGTAATATTGATATCATCGTCTTCCCGGCTTGTAAAAAGGTCTTTGAACTCATCTTTTGGGTCGGCCAGGGGCTGACTAACTGAGTCCTTATCCAGAATATCCAGGGTGTCGGAAGCAGGGAAATAACCTTTTTCGTTGTTGGCGTAACCAGCGGTGGAGGCGATGGCGATAATACAGGAAATCCCAATTTTAATAAACATCACAGCAAAATTTTAATAAAAAAAGTACCCTCACTTGCGTTGGGGTTCAGTTTTTTAGGACGGTTAGGCCGGGAGTTGGATCACTCTTAATGGGTCATCAGCTGGTTCGAAATGCGGAGCAAATCTAACTCTTTAAACCGGTTTGACATCACCTGCACGCCAAAAGGCATGCCAGTACTGTGTTTGAATAATGGGAGGGAAATTGCGGGAATACCCACTAAATTTGCCATAACTGTGTAGATATCAGCTATATACATGGCGATTGGGTCGTTTATTTTGTCGCCGATTTTAAAGGCGGGACTAGGCGCTGTAGGCAGGAAAATCAGGTCGAAATCGTTGAAAATCAATTGGGTTTTGTCAAATAACAATTTTCTAACTTTTTGAGCACGTGTGAAGTAGGCGTCGAAATATCCGGCGCTCAGCACAAAGGTTCCAAGCATGATCCGTCGTTTGACCTCTTTACCAAATCCCTCCGAGCGGCTCTGTTTGTAAAGGAGATTCAGGTCGGCGGCATTGGTATGGCGATAGCCGAATTTCACGCCATCATAACGCGAAAGGTTAGACGAGGCCTCCGCGGTCGTGAGAACATAATAAGCTGGCACGATATGATCGATCAGGTCAAACCGCACAGAGGCTACAGTATGGCCCTGCTTTTCCAGGTCTGCCAGCTGCTTTTTTATGGCATCGCCGATTTCGGGGTCAAGACTCGGATGGTTAACCGCCTCAGGGAACCAGGCGATCCGGTATTTTTTATCCGGGTCTTTTGCATACTGGCCTGAATAATCTTCGACCGGTGTATGTGAAACGGTACTGTCAAACTCGTCTGCTCCCGCCATTACCTCAAGTGATAAGGCAACATCATATACAGTTTTTCCAAAAATACCGATCTGGTCAAAAGAAGAAGCATAGGCGATAAGGCCATAACGCGAGATCCGCCCATAAGTCGGTTTCAGCCCGATCACGCCGCAGAAATCT
>JAEYVW010000115.1 GCA_023429365.1 Bacteroidota bacterium | reverse complement strand
TTCGTAATTATAAAATACAGACGGGGTCAGTTCGGGTACTTTTATACCCTTGTACATTTCTGTGATCTGTGGTGGCACAAATCCTTCACTATAGTTCGCGTACAGACCCACACGGTTTGAAAAGTTATAAGTGAAGCCTATCTTCGGGCTTAGTCTCTGAAAGACGTTGATGGTATCGGGCGAACCACTATAGGCGGACGGGGTAAGATAGTTGTCAAAGTCATAGCGAAACACATCATACCGAACAGATGCAACCACTCTAAGTTTCTCAATAGGACTCGCTTCAAAATTCAGAAATCCCGCATAGTTGTTGATCCCGCTCTTATACTGTGTCAGTATGCTATCGGGCTCATGGTGACCGGTATACTTTCCTGACACAGTATCTTTCACGATGCTGATATAACGCGCGGAATAGGTTGACGGGCTAATGTCAATGCTGGCGCCCCCGATAAGTGTTGCGTTTTTCCATTTAAGATTTTGTCTTTGCTGAAAGATCAACGCATAGCTTTTAAAGCCTGCCTCATTGATTTCCCCATGAGCCAGCGCTTTATTACCGGTCCAGTTACCATTTTGCATTCGGCGATAATCGTCCTTTATCGCATAGGCCGGATTTTGTCCAATGGTATTGTCGCGGTAGATAAGTGTGACAGTCGACTTACTATGCTCATGCCAGCTGTGATTGAATACTGTTTTGGCACGAAGCGATTGTACATTTCGATACGTAAACGTCTGCCGGCTTGAAAAAGACTTGTTCGCAAATCCGCTGCTGTCAATACTTCCCCACATGTCGCTATCGTAATCCAGGTAACTAAAACTACCCGTAAGAGACGTTTTCTGGTTTATTTCGTAGTCAATTCTCCCGGTAAGAGTCGCTTTTTTGAAATCAGTATAGTCAATGAAACCGTCGTTCTTGCTGGCATAGTAACCGTTCAGTCCAAAACCCCATTTTCCTTTTTTGAATCCGGTCTGCAGATCGGCTCTTTTGTAGCCGATATTATTACCCTGCAGCGAAAGTTTGGCTACCGGGATGTCTGAAGGTGCAAAGGTGATAAAATTGACAACACCCCCAATTGCTTCGCTACCGTACAGCGCTGAGGAAGGCCCTTTGATCACCTCTATATTTTTAACCGCCGCCATATTCACTTCGAGCAAAGCATTGTGATTGAACAGGCCGGTTGTGCGGATCGGCACCCCATCTTCGAGGTATAGAAAAAGGCTTTTGGTAGTCATGGGTTGCCGGATGCTCATGCTATGTTGCTCATTACCGAGGTTGACCATATAAACACCGCTCACCTTATTGAGTACCTGGTCAATGCTTACGGGTCTTGCCTCCTGTATCATTTTTGAAGAAATCGAACTGATAGCAACTGGTGCTAATGACCGCCTTACTCCTTCGCGGTTTGCTGTGACCACAACCTCCTGCAGCGAATAGCCCTCCTGCTGAAGGCTGATCACCGTCATGGGCTGCGACCACTGTATAGTAGTTGGCTGGTAACCTACTGAGGTAACATTAAACCGGTTGCAGCAATTCTCTTTTGGCCTTAGTTCAAACTCACCCGCTGCATCGGTGGCACAACCGCAATCGCAGCCAGTGGAACAATGAATGGAAGCGCCGGCAATGGGTTGCTTTGTTGCAGCGTCAATTACCTTTCCTTTAAATATTTGCTGACCTAAAACAGCGATGGGAGCAAGGATCATAAAGATCATTGCAGATATTATATATATACGAGACATAGGGCTAATATTTTACATGGGATGCATACCTGCTACACATTTTATGTGTGTAACAACAATATTTATCCATTAATAGTGAATAAAGTAAAAGTCGTTCTGGCTTAGAACGATGGAGGATGGAAAACGGTCAGGGACCTGTCGATGGGCTGACCGCTGCGGAAGATGGTAGTCCAGGAAGTTTGTGAATCAAAAACCGGCAACTCAAGAAGGTCGGAGAAAGATGCCGTGGTAAGAAAATTTGCATTGATCTCAATCTTCAATGCCGCAGGCGCCTGCTTTTCTTTTTCTGCCTCCTGCTTCATCTTCTTCATCAGTACACAATTCCCCTTGCAATTCAGTTGCGGCTTCGTCCGGTTTTCGCAAAGATTATTTGCAATGTATTCCCTATTGAGCCTGAATGCCATCACTACAAAACAGGCGCTGAATGTCTGTGATAATAGCAGAAGGATCAATATCGAAACAGTAATAAACTTCATCCACCACAAAGGTATAAGATGTGGATTTTAAATCAACAGGGTTGTCAATGATTCTAATCATATTGACGAGTGATTCCTGTAGATACAATGCCCTCCGGAAATAGCGTTCTTTGCAGGATAGGATGAGTTTATCGTTAAAGAAAATAATGGTTGGGGCCAGCACTGAAAATGTGGCAACAAATTACCAGCATTTGCAAAAGATGCTGTTACAGCTGTGCCTGGTCAACTTCCTTATACTTGCGGTGGTAGGATTATTGCTGCGCGCCTATCCACTTTTCCCTATCGGGATTTTTACTTACAAGAATGTTTTACATGCACATTCTCACTTTGCTTTTGGCGGCTGGATCATGCCGGCATTGATCCTGCTTATCCTGAAATATTTCCCGGAGATCAGTACATCGAACGCATTTCCTCATTGGAAGAGAATTTTATACATGACGATAGGCTCAGCCTATGGCATGCTCCTAAGCTTTCCATTCCAGGGATATGGACTGATAAGTGTTTTCTTCTCAACGCTCTCTATTGCTTCAGGCATGTATGCGGCCTATATTGTACGAAATACTACCCGCCACCAGGTTTTCTCTACATCACGTAGCTTTTTACGAGCGGGCTTTTCTTATTTCTGTATCTCCGCTATCGGGCCTTTTGCGACAGGTCCCCTTATTGCCATGGGGAAAGCCGGTTCGGAGATTTATTACAATGCAATTTATTTCTACCTGCATTTTCAGTATAATGGCTTCTTTACATTCCTGGTATTGGCAGTATTGTACAAGTTTATTGAACGATCAAGACCTTTTAATAACGGGAGATCCGTTTTCGCCCTGTAGAATTTCTCCATAATCCCGGCCTATGCTTTGTCAGTATTATGGACCGGGCCATCACTGATCATCTATATTATAGGCGGGATGGCAGCATTGCTGCAATTACCAGCTATTTTACTACTATTGAGGGATTTAAAAGTAATTCGCTGGAAACAACAACAAACTGGATGGCTTTTCCCGCTTGCGATCACGGCGTTTATCGTTAAATGTGTTTTACAGGTTGTAAGTGCTATACCTGCGGTTGCGCAACTGGCCTTTCAGCACCGCAATTACATTATCGCTTATCTCCACCTGGTGTTGATCGGTTTTATCAGTTTTTTTATTTTCTGGCTTATCTCCAATCTGGGTAGTGAATACCAGGAGAAGAAATTTTCTTACGGTATTCGATTATTCGTGTTTGCGTTCTTTAGTACCGAATTACTTCTCGTTCTGCAAGCGGCTAATTTACTTCCATGGTTTTTGGTCCCTTATTACCTTCAGTTTCTCTTCTCCCTTAGCATTTTCTTCCCCATTGGCTTGTCAATGATTTGTTTCAGCGGATTTGGCAAGCCCCAATCAATGGTAATCCGAAGCCTTAGTTCCAGTTCCAGATAGACTTAAAAAATTCCGATCTTGAAGGAGGGTTAAAGATCCTTACGTTTGAATACCCTTACCGCCCATAACAAAGGCAGCACGATCCAAAGCAACATAATGCCAAGAGTAAACAGGATG
>JAEYVW010000094.1 GCA_023429365.1 Bacteroidota bacterium | reverse complement strand
GAAAATAAAAAGCCGCAAAAGACGTTTTTAACGCGATGTCAATCCATCACCAATGAAAAAACTGCTATTCGCCATCATACTTTTACCGGTTTTTGCCCTCGGACAAAATTTTCATTTCTCTACCCGCGTGGGAATAGCCAGTTACCAGGGCGATTTGAAATCAAAATCGGTTTCATTATCACAATCCAAACTTTTTCTTTCAATCGGTGCACGATATGATCTTACCGAACATATCATGGCACGTAGTTATCTCAGTTTTAGCGGCCTGAAGGCTGATGATAAAAAAGGTAGCCCGGAAATGCGGCAACGGAATCTAAATTTTCAAACCAAAATATTTGATTGGGAACTTACCGGCCAGTATAGCTTTTTCAGCTTAAATGAAAAATGGTGGACGCCTTATGTATTTGCAGGGATCGGGTTGTTTCATTTTAAGCCATATACCAAAGATGAAAATGGCGCAAAAACAGAGTTAAAACCGCTCAGCACCGAAGGCCAGGGATTTATAGCTGGTGTAAAGGAATATAAGCTTTGGCAATTCAATCTCCCTTTTGGCATTGGCGCGGAATATTCTCTCAATGAAGATATGCGCCTCGGGCTTGAGCTCGGCTACCGAAAATTATTTACCGACCATCTCGATGATGTGAGTGGCTATTATGTCGACGCTGCAGCATTACAGGCAGCGCGTGGACAAACTGCTGTGGACCTGGCTTACCGAGGTGATGAAGTAGGCGCTGGACCCTATCCTACGCCCGACAAATTAAGAGGGAATCCAAAAAATAAGGATGGCTATTATTTTATCGCCGTAACATACACCCTGAGATACTTCTTTGATAAATACAAACAAATAGCCGGCTTGCCTGGTGGTAAGAGATCAAAGAAAGTAGGTTGTCCTGCTACACGATATTAATTTCTATTTTTTATAAGGGAGACTATCACGTAACACGTTTATCGTTTTTTGCTTCCACCCATTTGTCCCGCTTGCATACATTGCAGTCATGATTGTGTGCAGGTTCAAGCTTTTCGGTGTGCCCGCAAAAAACACAGGCATAGTATCCTTCATGGCTTATTTTCCTGACCTGCTTCTCCAGCGAATTAGGCATGATAGGAAGACCATGTTTCACTTTATTGTCGGGATAAAAAAATACGCTGATACCGCCGTTTGTCTCCATGATGGCTGTCTCCACTTGTCCGAGATGCGAAACGCCCTTTAATCTCAATTCGGAAAAAAACTCATCCTGCCCAAGCGCTTCCTTGCGAAAATTATCGACCGCAAACTTTCCATGTTCTACCAGGCAAATGGATCTTCCTTCCACCAGCCTTTCAATTTTTTTACTCTTGCCCACCCAGTGAGTGACCCAGGTATAAAGACCGATCACGATCAGGAACACGATAAATACTGGCAACAGGCCTACGTCCTTGTAAAACATGGGATCACCTGCCGCGGAGCCAAGACCGATAATAACGACGAGTTCGAATACGGAAAGTTGTTTTACCCCTCGTTTGCCCAAAATGCTAAGGCTGACAAGGATGACCGTGAACATGATGATCGAGCGGATAAAAACTTCGGGCAAGAAATTCCACTCTTCGCTGCCGAGCAGCAATTCCTTCCAGCTGAATCCATTTGTTTGTAAGAGATACATGGCTACATATTCCGCCGGTACTGCCCGCCTACTTCGTACAGGGCATGCGTGACCTGTCCCAGCGAACAAAACTTAACGGTCTCCATTAGCTGTGCAAAAAGATTGCCATTGTTGATAGCGACTTCTTTTAACTGCTTAAGGGCTTCCCCGGATCTATCCTCATTTCTTTTCCAAAATCCATGCAGGCTTTTGATCTGCTGCTCTTTTTCTTCCGTGGTGCTCCTGATCACTTCACCGGGAATGATCGTAGGACTACCCGTTTTATTCAGGAAAGTATTCACACCGATCAAAGGCAGTTCGCCGGTGTGTTTCATGTGTTCGTAATAAAGACTTTCCTCCTGTATCTTGTTGCGCTGGTACATTCTTTCCATGGCTCCCAGTACACCACCACGCTCCGTCAGGCGATCGAATTCCTGCAAAACAGCTTCTTCCACCAGGTCGGTCAACTCCTCTACCAGGAATGAGCCCTGGTTGGGATTTTCGTTTTTGGCGGTGCCCAGTTCGCGGTTGATGATCAGTTGGATAGCCATAGCGCGACGAACGCTTTCTTCGGTTGGTGTTGTAATCGCTTCGTCATAGGCATTTGTGTGAAGTGAATTGCAGTTATCGTAAATCGCATACAATGCCTGGAGCGTAGTCCTGATATCATTAAAATCGATCTCCTGCGCGTGCAGGCTTCGTCCAGAGGTTTGAATATGGTACTTCAACATCTGGCTACGCTTATTGGCCTTGTATTTATACTTCATTGCCTTGGCCCAGATTCGCCGTGCCACCCTTCCAATCACACTGTATTCGGGATCCATGCCATTGCTGAAAAAGAATGACAGGTTAGGCGCAAACTCATCAATATTCATTCCCCGGCTCAAATAGTATTCAACATAGGTAAACCCATTGGCCAGTGTAAATGCAAGCTGGGTGATCGGGTTGGCGCCGGCTTCAGCAATATGATAACCGCTGATGCTGACGCTATAGAAGTTTCTTACTTTATTATCGATAAAAAACTCCTGGACATCACCCATCAGTTTTAAGGCAAACTCTGTTGAGAATATGCAGGTATTTTGTGCCTGGTCTTCTTTTAGAATATCAGCCTGCACGGTGCCTCGCACCTGTTGCAACGCAGCCTGTTTGCATTCTTCATAAACGTCTTTTGGCAAGACCTCATCGCCGCTCAAGCCGAGCAGGGCAAGACCCAGACCACTATTTCCCTTGGGAAGTTCGCCGGGAAAAGAGGTATTGTGATATACTGGTCGTGGCAGGTTCTGATATTTTTCGCTGATCAGTTTTTCAAGCTTATCCTGTAAGCCCAACTCCTGTATTTTCTTTTCGCATTGCTGATCAATCGCGGCGTTCAGAAAAAAAGCAAGAATGATGGGTGCCGGACCGTTGATGGTCATACTCACCGAAGTTTTAGGATCGCAAAGATCAAAACCGCTGTATAATTTTTTAGCATCATCAACCGTTGCAATGCTAACACCGCTATTTCCTACCTTACCGTATATATCGGGACGATGATCAGGATCCTCACCATAAAGTGTCACACTGTCGAAAGCAGTAGAAAGTCGCCTGGCCGGCTGATCCATCGACACATAGTGAAAACGGCGGTTGGTTCTTTCGGGTCCACCCTCGCCGGCAAACATCCTGGTGGGGTCCTCACCTTCTCTTTTCAGGGGGAATACTCCCGCAGTAAAAGGAAAATGACCGGGCACATTCTCCTCCGCCTGCCAGCGAAGGATATCACCCCAATCTTTATACCTGGGTAGAACCACCTTGCGAATTTTTGTACCGCTCAGGCTTTGACTGGTCATGGGTTGTTTGATCACCTTATCACGAACTGTGTATTCGTAAAAGTCCTTCTGGTATTCCTTTTGTTTTTCACTCCAGTTGCTGATCAGTTTCCTGCTTACAGGAGTGAGCTGGTCCTGGTAAAAATTTATCTGCTGCTGCAAAGTTGTGGCAATCTCATTTCCGTTATCATGTAAATTCACCTGTTTCAAAATATCGAGGGCTCCCTGTAACTGGTAAAGTTTTGTAGCGATCGCCGATTGCTCCTTCACCAACTGATCATAATTTCGATTGTTCTCGCTGATCTCGCTCAGGTAGCGCGAACGGTTAGAGGGTATAATCGCCTGCGATACTTTTGCCGTGGCAGGAAAATGATATTCGCCAAAATAGACACCCGTTTTTTCATTAATTTTTTTCAGCAATAACTCGAAAAGGCGGTTGACACCATCATCATTGAATTTACTTGCCATAGTGCCAATGATCGGCAGGTCATCATCCTTTGCGGTCCACAACTGGTGATTCCTTTTGTATTGCTTTTTCACATCAGCCAGGGCATCCAGGGCGCCGGATTTATCAAATTTGTTCAGGCATACCATGTCGGCATAGTCGAGCATATTGATCTTTTCCAGTTGTGATGCTGCGCCGTACTCAGGTGTCATCACATACATGCTCACATTACAATAGTCAAGAATGGCTGTATCGCTTTGCCCCACCCCCGCCGATTCGAGAATAATAAAATCGAAACGGGCTTCCCTACAGATATCGAGTGCATCCTGAACATAATTACTGAGCGCCGTATTATCATCCCTTGTTGCCAGGCTGCGCATATACGCCCTGGGATGGTTGATGGCTTTCATCCTGATCCGGTCACCCAGCAACGCGCCTCCGGTTTTTTTCTTGGAGGGGTCAACCGAAATCACGGCGATGGTTTTATCGGGAAAGTTGACAAGGAAGCGCCGCACAATCTCATCGGTTACGGAAGATTTTCCGGCTCCGCCTGTACCCGTGATGCCGAGGATGGGGGAAGACTCCCCCAAGCCCCCTCCTGAGGAGGGGGCTTTAGACCCTGATTGCTCATATGGCAGACTATTTTCAGCGAGCGATATTGCCCGCGCTATTTTTTTTACATCTTTCCATTCCCCCAACACGTAACGCCCCTTCAAATCCGCAGACTCTTTATAAGTCTCCCCCTTTGGGGGAGATTTAGAGGGGGCCGGGGCCGGGGCCGGGGCCGGGTCTGGGGTTTCACAAGCCCTGATCACTTCCTCGATCATCCCTTCCAGTCCCAATTTCCTTCCATCATCAGGACTATATATTCGGGTGATACCATATTGATGCAATTCCTCTATCTCATTTGGAAGAATGGTGCCGCCGCCACCACCGAATATTTTAATATGACCACACCCATTTTCATCGAGCAGGTCTTTCATGTATTTAAAAAATTCCACGTGGCCACCCTGGTAACTGGTAATGGCTATCCCCTGCACATCTTCTTCAATAGCCGTCTCTACAATTTCTTTTACACTGCGGTTATGTCCCAGGTGGATGATTTCCGCCCCCTTGCTTTGCAAGATCCGACGCATAATGTTTATTGCTGCATCGTGCCCATCAAATAAGGAGGCTGCGGTTACGATACGAACTTTAGGAGTATAGCTCATAAATGCCAGGCATTAAAACGATGCAAATTTAGTCGTAAAAAGCTAATGGGTGTTAGTATTGCTCAGCGAGCATCATTTCCCTACATTTGAACCCATGCAAAATCTTACAGAAGCCATCCGGAACCTGTATCTAAAATGGAAAGGCATAGAACCCGCCTCCCTCGATGTATTGCCCCAGTCGGGCAGCGAGCGGCGCTATTTTCGCCTCTATGATAAGGATGGCCAGTCCGTGATCGGAACCTATGGCGCTAATATTAAGGAAAACGATACTTTCTTCTATTTCTCCGGTCATTTTGGAAAAAAAGGCCTCGCGACTCCCCAGATCCTGGCTATCAGCGACGATAAAGCATTTTACCTACAGGAAGATTTTGGAAATGTTTCCTTATTAAATAAACTGGAATCGGGTGGGTTTGTTCCTGAGGTATATGACCTATTCAAAAAAAGCCTACAGGAACTGGCACGCCTACAGGTGAAAGGCGATGAAGGCCTGGACTACGATCAGTGTCTTACGAATAAAGAATTCGGCAAACAGGCGATCATGGCCGACCTGCTGTATTTTAAATATTATTTTCTCGATGCTTTACGCAAGCCCTACGACAAGCAAAAACTGATCGACGATTTTGAAGCCCTGAGTAACTATCTCACGCATACGGAGTACAAATATTTTATGTTCCGCGATTTCCAAAGTCGCAATATCATGGTTAAAGATGATGGCAGTGTCCATTTTATCGATTACCAGGGAGGCATGAAGGGCGCGCCGCAATATGATGTGGCCAGTATGATCTGGCAGGCACGCGCAAACCTGCCAGATGAATGGAAATACAACCTGCTGGAAGATTATATCGACGCGTTTGAAAACACGATAGGTCAAAGTGTGAACAGGAATATTTTTCAAAGCCAATACAATGGTTACGTGCTGATCAGGCTGCTACAGGTACTCGGCGCCTATGGTTTCAGGGGTTTATTTGAGAGAAAAGCCCAGTTTCTTACCAG
>JAEYVW010000057.1 GCA_023429365.1 Bacteroidota bacterium | reverse complement strand
CTATGAGATTCGGCCATTGAGACTTACCTTTGCAAATAGATCGCTCGGTCCCCTTTATTAACTGCATTTTACAATATTCTTTAAACCACGATCGGAACTAATTGTTTAATACATAAACAACTTACTTTACTATGAGGCAACTCAAAATTGCTACCCAGATCACGAACCGGGATTCCCAGGCGGTTGAAAAATACCTGCAGGAAATTTCTAAAATTTCTATGATCACGCCTGAGGAAGAAACAACCCTGGCTCAACGGATCAAAATGGGGGATCAAAAGGCGTTGGACAAACTCGTCCAGGCCAACTTAAGATTTGTTGTCTCTGTGGCCAAGCAGTATCAGCACCAGGGCTTATCATTGAGCGATTTGATCAATGAAGGAAACCTCGGTTTGATAAAGGCCGCCCAGCGATTTGACGAAACAAAAGGTTTTAAATTTATCTCTTACGCGGTTTGGTGGATCCGTCAGTCTATCCTACAGGCTTTGGCTGAACAAGGCCGCCTGGTACGTTTACCGCAAAACAAAATCGGAACTTACAATAAAGCCAATAAAGCCTATATGGCTTTCGAACAGGAGCATGAAAGAGAGCCTTCAACCGAAGAACTGGCTGAGTTGCTTGAAATGAGCGAAACCGAGATCAACAATATTTTCCAAAGCAATACCCGTCACACTTCACTCGACGCACCTGTGCATGAAGCGGAAGATGTGGCGATGGGTGACCTGCTGGAAGGTGGTGATGATACCGACGATGATGTAATGAAAGACTCACTGAGAAATGAGATCCGTCGCGTATTAAAATCATTAAGCCCCAGGGAAGCTGAGATCGTTAATGCCTATTTTGGTCTCGATGGCGAACAGGGTGTTACCATCGAACAGATCGGTCAGAAATATGATCTTACCAAGGAACGCATTCGCCAGATCAAGGAAAGGGCTATCAAACGTCTTCAAAAGGCCCGCTACAGCAGTGCATTAAAAGCATATTTGGGATAATCAGTTTAGTTAAATAACTCGTCTCCCGAGAGGGAGAAGATTGGTGGGTTTATTTACAAAAAGCAGCTCCGGTTGGCCTCAGGCTATTGGAGCTGTTTTCTTTTGTTGTTTTTACACATGCTTTCCAGACTACTGCTACTTTAAAACCCGGTAAGTGATTTACCATTATTTTTGACGACTTAAAATTTTCATTACAGAATGGCGAATGATACAATCGAAAGAGTTAAATGCCTGATCATCGGATCAGGACCGGCAGGATACACAGCGGCAATCTATGCATCAAGGGCCAACCTGAACCCGGTCCTCTACCAGGGACTGCAACCGGGTGGTCAGCTTACCATTACTACCGAAGTAGAGAACTACCCAGGTTACCCGGATGGTGTGCAGGGACCCGAGATGATGGTTGATTTTGAAAAGCAGGCAAAAAGGATGGGTGCAGATATTCGTTATGGAATCGCCACCAGGGTTGATTTTTCAGGGCGCCCTCTCAAGGTTCAGATCGATGAGGAAAAATGGATCGAAGCAGAATCGGTGATCATCTCAACAGGTGCATCTGCAAAATGGCTTGGCCTCGAAAGCGAACAACGTCTCAATGGATTTGGCGTTAGCGCCTGCGCGGTCTGTGACGGGTTTTTCTTCCGCGGAAAAGAAGTGGCCATAGTAGGTGCAGGAGATACCGCCGCAGAGGAAGCCCTTTATCTTTCCAAACTGTGTACAACGGTACATATGTTTATAAGAAAAGATCATATGCGGGCCAGTAAAGTAATGCAGGAGCGGGTGTTGAATACGCCTAATATCAAAGTATACTGGAACACAGAAACCGATGAAATTCTCGGCGATAAGACGGTTACCGGCGTAAGGATAAAAGACAATGTAACGGGTGAAACACAACAGATACCCGTCAATGGCTTTTTCGTAGCGATCGGGCATCAACCCAATTCAGATATTTTCCGCGGCTTTATCGATATGGATGATGCCGGCTACATTCGCACCGTTCCCGGTTCTACCAGGACAAATGTGCCTGGCGTATTCGCATCAGGTGATGTGCAGGATAAGATCTACAGGCAGGCCGTAACAGCAGCAGGTAGCGGTTGTATGGCAGCACTCGACGCGGAGCGTTACCTGGGTGATATCGGCGTGCATTAGAATTAAAACCTTAACTCATTAATCAAATTAGGTTCATTATGTCCAGCCAGTTCACCATTTTGCTCAATAACCTCCGGTTCCGCGCTTATCACGGTTTATATCCTGCGGAAAGGCAAAAGGGGAATGATTTTGTGGTGAATATGGAAGTCAGCTATGCACCAAAACAGGCCATCATCACGCAACTGGAAGATACTATCGATTATGCAGCCCTGTTTGAAATAATCAATGCAAACATGCAGGACCCTGTTGACCTGCTGGAAACGCTGGTGCAACGGATCGCGCAATCGGTTCACGAACGTTATAATGAAGTGAAACAGATAACCGTTTCAGTTGAAAAACTGAATCCGCCAATTGACAAATTCACCGGTAGTGCCGCTGTGCGCTATTCTACCGAGTTTCAATAAGGAAAGCTTTTTACACGTAAAAAGCCCTGGGCCATTCAAAATAGCCTGCAAAAACTACAATAAGTATTTTTGCCTATCATTGCAACTAATAAAGTATTAGTGAAACAGGTTTATAATATAACGTCCGGCAGGGAAGGTGATTCCGCACAACAGGTGTTATCGATCAGGATCGGGGAAAGACATTTCGGTTTTTCGGTTAGTTCGGTGAATGCCGGAGAATTGTTTACACTGAACTGGCACACCGAGGTGGACATGAATGCAACGACCCTGAATGATATCTTCTGGAAACATCCCGAACTCCGCGCCAGCTACCGGCATGTATTTGTCTGCTACGATTACCCGCAAAGCGTGATGATACCCCTGAACCAGTATAAACAGGATGATGCCCGGCTGATGTTACAGACCATGTTTGGCATCAGCGGAAAAGACGCTGTGGTGAATGAACCGGTATCGGGCTGGCAGATGTATAACGTGTTTGCAGTGCCGAAAGATGTTTATGACTGGGTAAATGAACATTATCCTTCCTGCAATTACTGGCATACTTATACAATTGGCATAAAGAACGCGGTGG
>JAEYVW010000053.1 GCA_023429365.1 Bacteroidota bacterium | reverse complement strand
TCAATATTCAGAAGTTTGGAAATACCACTGCAGCGACAATTCCGCTTTGTTTGTGGGAATGGAGGCATGAGTTAAATAAGGGAGACAATATCGTGGTAGCGGCGTTTGGAGGTGGGTTTACATGGGGAGCGACGCTGGTGAAATGGGCGTATTGAGGTAGATTTTTGGTAAAGGAGGGGAAAAATAAAAAAACCTTTGGGCCGTGGTTTTCATCACGGCTTTTTCATGAATTTTTTGCTACTAGATGTCAGAAGCTTTAGGTGTCTGACCTGGGTTTTGCAGCCGCTTTCGAAAAAAACGTTTTTGAAAGTGGTTTTCATCATGGCTTTCTCATGAATTTTAGATACTAGATGTCAGAAGCTTTAAGTGTCTGACCTGGGTTTTGCAGCCGCTTTGGAAAAAAACGTTTTTGACCGGGGTTTTCATCATGGGCTTTCCCAGGAATTTTCGCTACTAGATGTCAGCAGCTTTAAGTGTCTGACCTGGGTTTTTCAGCCGCTTTGGAAAAAACGTTTTTGATCAGGGTTTTCATCATGGCCTTCTCAGGAATTTTCGCTACTAGATGTCAGAAGCTTTAAGTGTCTGACCTGGGTTTTGCAGTCGCTCACGAAAAAAACGTTTCTCAACGGGATTTTCATCATGGCTTTCTCATGAATTTTCGCTACTAAATGTCAGAAGCTTTAAGTGTCTGACCTGGTTTTGCAGCCGCACCCGAATAAAACCGCAAAACCCGTTGTTTTCCCCGCGGTTTATCAAGCAATTACTGTCAACTTCATCCCATGAATATTGACAAACCCGGCATATACCACATATTCAACAGGGGCATTAATCAACAACGAATTTTCTACAACAGGAACAACTATAAGTACTTCCTCGATAAATGCTTTACCCACCTCCAACCAATTTCCGAAGTTCTCGCCTGGTGCCTGTCCCCTACTCATTTTGATTTTCTCCTGGAAGTAACGCCAACCAGCCTTCGCCGCGTAAAACAGGGTATCATCCTTATGCCTGCCGTCTCAAATGCTTTCCGCATCATTCAGAGTCACTACGCGAAAGGACTCAACAATCAAATCAAAAGATCGGGAAACCTGTTCCAGCAAAAAGCCAGGTCAAACTTTATCGATGACCATGAGCTCGCATTATCAATCTTTCACTATATCCATCAAATCCCCATCGTAGATGGACTGGTCCGTTCTGCGGAAGAATGGCCCCATAGTTCCTTTATAGAGTACACCCGCAACCCGGAGAAATGTTTAAGCAATAAAAAACGGGCGTCCAATCTACTCCTGTTAAATGGTCAGAATATTAAATCATGCCTGGAATTGAAGATGGTATTTGAAAAGTATATTGGAGGTTGCTAAATCCAAATCAGTGTTTGCTTGTTTTGAACTAGTTTTGGAGACTTTGATCCACACAATTTCCAAAACAAAGATGTTATAATGAATAAACAGTTTCCATTCTCTGGATTTAGTTCCGTTTCCATTCATGCCGGGCATACACAGGGGCACAATTATTCTCACCTCACACCCATCTACGCTTCCAGCACTTTTGTATATGATGACGCAGAACAGGGCATGCGTCGATTCAGCGGACAGGAAGAAGGTTATATCTACAGCCGTTGGGGCAATCCTACCTTCACGGAAGCGGAACAAAAGATCGCAGCCATGGAAAGTTTCGGGATCAGCAACAATGACGGCACACCGCTGCAGTTAAAAGCGCTTTTGCACGCATCAGGCATGGCGGCGATCACAAACCTGCTGATGGTAAACCTCAAGTCGGGAGATAAAGTACTCACCCATTACTCACTCTATGGCGGAACCGAAGAGATATTGCGTAATGTATTACCATCATTTGGGATTACGTCTATTATCACCGACCTGCGCGATCTCAACAAAGCAAAGGAAGCTTTTCAAGCCGATCCTTCTATCCGAATGCTTTACCTGGAAACGCCGGCTAATCCAACCATACAATGTGTAGATATCGAAGCGCTGAGCTCACTTGCAAAAGAACATAACTGCATCGTGGCCTGCGATAATACCTTCGCCACACCTTACCTGCAGCAACCTTTTAGGTATAAAGTCGATTTCGTGATACACTCTACCACTAAATTTCTGAACGGCCACGGGACGGCCATTGGTGGTGTGTTACTGGGCAGGGACCTAAATTTTATTAAGACAAAAGGCAACACCATGCGAAAGACATTGGGTGGCAGCAGCAGCCCCTTTGATGCATTTCTATTGGTGAACGGCATGAAAACCCTTGCCATCAGGATGGACAGACATTGCAGTAATGCGATGGACATTGCGAAGTTTTTGAATAGTCATCCAGCTGTGGCAAGAGTCAACTACAATGGGTTACCCGATCATCCCGATCACGCTGTTGCCATGAAACAAATGAAGCATCCCGGCGCGATGATGAGCTTCGAGTTAAAAAAAGGATTCCAGGGTGGGGTAGATTTTATGAATAAGTTGCAGATGTGTACCCGAACTGTGTCCTTAGGCACTTGCGATACCCTGCTATGCCACCCGGCGTCCATGACACATTTCAGTGTACCAAAAGAAGCGCGTGAAAAGTATGGCATCACAGACGGCCTGGTCAGAATGAGTGTTGGCATTGAGAATATCGAAGATATTCTTGCAGACCTTGATCAATCGTTGCAATCATGATTAATAACTAAATCATTTTTTGATACAAATGGGAATAAATATTCGAAGAGCCGTGCGTGAAGATTGTCCACGCCTTTTGGAACTGGTACACGAACTCGCTGTATATGAAAAAGCACCCAATGAAGTCACAGTCACCTTACAACATTTTGAAGAAAGCGGTTTTGGTGAAAAACCGGTATGGTGGGCTTTTGTGGCAGAAGAAGATGGAGTGATCCAGGGGTTTGCTTTGTACTATATCCGTTATTCCACCTGGAAAGGACAACGCATGTATCTCGAGGATATCATAGTCACCGAAAAAGCACGAGGCAAAGGCATCGGAAAAATGCTCATGGATCGCCTGATTGAAGAAGCAAAAGAGAAAAAGTTCAGCGGCATGATGTGGCAGGTGCTGGACTGGAACGAACCCGCCATCAACTTTTACAGGAAATTCAATGCCCACTTCGATGGTGAATGGGTGAACTGCAGTCTGAATTTTTAACAATTAGCTGACGCCTTCCGTCCCCATAGTTTTGTCGATCTTCTGGATCAGGCCCTGCAATACTTTGCCGGGGCCTACTTCGGTAAACCGGGATGCCCCGTCATTGATCATGGCCTGTACACTTTGCGTCCAGCGAACCGCTCCAGTCAACTGGTCGATAAGATTCTGTTTGATCTCTTCTTTATCAAAAACCGCTTTGGCTACCACGTTCTGGTAAACCGGGCAGACAGGAGTATGAAAGGTGGTGGATTCAATCGCAGCTTTTAATTCTTCCCGGGCAGGAGCCATCAGTTCGGAATGGAAGGCACCACCTACCGGAAGGATCAAAGCCCTTTTTGCCCCGGCGGCCTTCATTCTCTCGCAGGCGATCTCTACAGCTTTAATCGAGCCGCTGATCACCAGCTGACCAGGACAATTATAATTGGCGGGCACCACTACTTCACCCGTTTCTTTTTCTACTTCCCTGCATATTTCTTCTACTTTCTCGTCAGCCAAAGAGAGAATCGCTGCCATAGTTGATGGATTCAGTTCACAGGCTTTCTGCATGGCGCGGGCCCGAATAGCCACGAGTTGCAAAGCATCTTCAAAACTTAACACGCCATTTGCCACCAGTGCCGAGAACTCACCTAGTGAGTGACCGGCGACCATTTCGGGCCGTGCATTATCTATACTTTTAAACGCTATAACAGAATGAAGAAAAACGGCTGGTTGTGTAACATTCGTTTGCTTCAGGTCTTCCTCGGTACCATTGAACATGGTATCCGAAATCCGGAATCCCAGCAACTCATTGGCCTGCTCAAACAATTTTTTTGCAAATGCGCTGTTGTCATAATGTCCCCTGGCCATTCCCGGGAATTGTGAACCCTGACCGGGAAATACGTACGCATGCTTCATAAAATGGTAGTTATTACGGACAAAAATGCCACAAAGCTTTTAACAAAAAAAATCTTTATACCAGGAGTCCGGCTTTTTAATAAAAACATATCTATCGCCTGCTCAGGTTGGATGAGATTAGTTTTAAAAATTCCGTACGGGTGGAATTCTTTTGAAATTCGCCGTCAAAGGCCGATGTGGTCGTTTCTGAATTTTGCTTCTGCACCCCCCTCATCATCATACAGAGATGCTGGGCCTCGATCACGACTGCAACACCCAGCGGATTTAGCGTTTCCTTGATCGCGTTCATAATCTCTACGGTCAGTCTTTCCTGTACCTGCAGACGCCTGGCATAAACATCCACGGCACGAGCTATTTTACTCAGGCCGGTGATCCATCCATTTGGAATATAGGCCACATGCGCCCTGCCAAAAAAAGGCAGCATATGATGTTCGCACATGCTATATATCTCAATATCCTTGACCACGATCATTTCACTGATGGGTTCATGAAATTTTGCGGAATTAAGTATTTCACGGGCATCGGATTGGTAACCCTGTGTCATGTATTGCATGGCCTTGGCCAGTCTTTCGGGCGTTTTCTGAAGGCCTTCGCGGGAAGGGTTTTCACCGATACATTCTAAAACCTTGCGATAACTATCAATTAAACCGGTAGTGACCGCTTCATCATAGTGTTCAGTCTTTTTATAAGCCATCTTTACTCATTTAACACCTGTTGATCAGGCGGGGTATTCTACAAAATTTCTGGGTGTCTCATACAATCTTACCTGCAGATCTTTATCCTGGTCAATATGGGGACGCAGCAAACCATAAATAACCATCGCGATATTTTCAGCTGTTGGATTCAGATTTTTAAACTCCTCAGTGTCCAGGTTTAAATTCTTATGGTCAAATCTTGAATGTACTTCTCTCCTTACCAGGTCTGACAGTAATTTCAGATCCATCACAAACCCGGTCCGCGGATCAGGTTCACCAGTGACCTTTACTTCCAGCTCATAGTTGTGTCCATGATAATTCGGTAACGCGCATTTACCAAATACCTGTTCATTTACCGCATCGTCCCAATCCGGGTTGAATAACCGGTGGGCCGCATTAAAATGTTCTCTTCTAAAAACGGCTACCCTGCTCATGGTTTCAATTTACTAAATATAAGTTGTGCAATGTTGAATTGTTAGAAAACTGCACGCTAGCTATTCCCCAAAATATTCAACATAAATTCGCGGTGTTTCATACAGTTTTATGCAATGCAACTTCACCTTTGCAGGAAGGTGCGGCAACAGCTGGTTCCAGATCCCTTTCGCCAGGTTTTCGGTGCTGCAAAATTTATCCCGCATAAAGTCAACATCAATATTAAGGTTTCGGTGGTCCAACTTTTCAATCACATGCCGCCTGATGATATCACTGAGCTTCTTTACATCAAACACAAACCCTGTATCCGGATCGGGCTCACCTTTTACCGTGACAAAAAGATCATAGTTATGCCCATGCCAGTTCTCATTGGCGCATTTTCCAAATACTTCGTCATTTTTTTCGCGTGTCCAGGCCGGGTTGTATAGTTTGTGCGCGGCATTGAAGTGCTCATTACGAGTTAAGTAAACCATGCTTCACTTATTAGTTCCCACCAGCATTGGGCGGAGGGAATGATGAACCTGCCAATTTGCAGGCAGGCGCAAAGGTAAGTGAAAAACGATGGATGATAAGGTCCAATAAAACGCCTTTTCAAGTTTACCTCTACCTAACATATTTTAACCACGTAGTTCTTAAAGTCCTCTACGTTCAATAAGCTCCGATTTCTCAATATCTTCGTCACCCGACATAACACCGGCACACCCGCTATGCATTGTTTATTAATTGCTGCAACCGCTTTTGAAATTGCTCCATATATCAAGCGCTATCGTCAACAAGTGGCGGCAAAACAAACTGTCACTTCAGATATACTCATCACGGGGGTCGGATTGGTAGCCTGCACCTACTCGATCATGAAATACCTCTCAGCCAGGCGTCCCTCGATCATCATCCAGGCTGGGGTCGCGGGTTGTTTCGACAGGAATCTGCCATTGGGCACTGTGGTAGCCGTAAAACAAGAACGAATTGCCGATCTCGGCGTGAAAGAAAAGGATAAATGGAATTCTGTTTTCGACCTCGACCTGGCAAAACCGGGCCGCCCCCCATACTCAAAAGGGTGGCTGGTCAACCGATCACCGGTTTTAAAAAAAATTTCTTTACTCAAAGTGAACGGCATTTCGGTTAACGAGATCACGACTTCCTCACAGCGAATCAAAACCTACCAACAGCAATTCCAACCCGTGACAGAATCAATGGAAGGCGCTGCCCTGCATCATGTCGCTTTATCAGAGAATATTCCTTTTCTTCAATTAAGATCATTGTCCAACTATGTGGGCGAAAGAGAAAAGAAAAAATGGAGGCTGGCAGAGTCTATACATAATCTTAACCATGAATTGGTCAAAACAATCAATACATTGAACACAGGCTCCTAAAATTTGTTATAATCTCAATTGGAAAGATCGCATGAAGCTGACCCTCGGATTTTCCCCCTGCCCCAATGATACTTTTATCTTCGATGCACTGGTCAATAATGAAATTGATACTGGTGGGATCGAGTTTGAGGTCGTATTACAGGATGTGGAAACACTTAACCAGGGGGCGCTGGAAGGAAAACTGGATATAACTAAGCTGAGCTTTCCAGCATTTTTCAGATCACTTCATCAATATACCCTGCTTCATGCGGGGAGCGCTCTCGGAAAAGGTGTCGGACCATTACTGATCACCAAAGACCCGGCTATTACCCTGGACTCGATATATAACCGATCCGTCGCTATTCCCGGCTTGAACACCACGGCTAATCTCTTACTCAGTTATGCCTTTCCTGATGCAAAGAATAAAAAACCAATGGTCTTTTCGGAAATCGAGAACGCAGTATTATCCGGAGAAACTGAGTTAGGGGTTATTATTCATGAGAATCGTTTTACTTACCAGCAAAAAGGACTTCACAAACTAATAGACCTAGGTGAGTATTGGGAGAAAAAAATAAATATGCCCATCCCCCTTGGCGGAATTGCCATCAATAAAAGAGTGGAAAGATCTGCTGCGATAAAAATAAACGAGCTCATCCGGCAAAGTGTGCAATTCGCCTTTTCAAAATATCCCGTCATACCTTCTTATGTGAAACAACATTCACAGGAAATGGATGAGTCGGTAATGAAACAGCATATTGATCTTTATGTGAACAATTACTCAATCGATCTTGGTTCCGAAGGAAAGAAAGCCATCGAAACCATGTTTGAGGTGTATAAGAATATCAATCCGAAAATGGCCGACGATACTTTTATTCAATTATTTCTTTGATAAAACTGTCCAAATTGTTATTCAACCCGATTGCTGTTGTAGTTTTTCATAGATATCCAGGGACAATTTTGCCTGATACTTAGATCGCCCACACTGTCTCACCCAGCGAATACCGCTAATGGCATTGCTAAGGAATACTTCCTCTGCTGACAACACATCTTCCAGGACAAGGCTTTTTTCTATCACATCATAGTTTTCCAGGATCCACCTGCGAACCGTGCCGGCCACGCATCCTTCACGGAGTGAAGGCGTAAACAGCCGCCCGCCTTTTATCACAAAAACATTTGCGATCGATGATTCGGCGATCCTTTCATGTGCATTCAGCACCAGGGCATCGTCTAGTTGATTTTGCGCGGCATAACGTGCCGCCATCACATATGGTAAATAATTTGCAGATTTTAAATGACTAAACCTGTCACAGGTTTTCCTGGCCAAAGGATAAACATCAACCACCAGACCCGATTCATTCCAGGATTTTTCTTTAATGGGCTGGCATTCGATAATATATTGCGGATTGTCCGGGTCGCTTAGATTCCCATTACCACTGTTGACCGAGAGTCTTACGCGGGCAAGTTCAGTACAATTGTTCTGTTCACAAAGTTTAAGGATTTCTGCTGCCAGTTGTTTTGAATTTATGTCAGGAGAAAGGTCAATTTGAACCAGCTTGAGACCTTCAAATAATCTTTCAAAATGATATGTCTCAAAAATGATCTTTCCTGCCCGGACAAGCATGGTTTCAAACAGCCCGTCACCATAGCGGTAGCCCCGGTTATTCACCTGCAATACCGGTTGATCTTCGGTCACCAGGTTGCCATCCACGATAACATAGTTCATGGAATGAAAGTAGCATAAAAAAAGCCACCCACCGTAAGTGGATGGCTATAAGCAATTAGTCGGAGTTAAGCTTGCTCTACAAGACCTGCTTTCACGGCATACATCACAAGGCCGGCCATGGATTTGGTACCGGTCTTCGTTTTGAGTTTGTCGCGGATTGCCTCGACAGTACGTGGGCTGAGGTCTACGATATCGGCAATTTCTTTTGTGCTTTTCTCATCGCACATCAGTTTCAATATAGTTATTTCTTTATCTGTAAGCTGTACATCCTGGGGCATGGATGACTCCGCAGTACGCTTGGTACGCAGACCGCTTAACAACGCTTTATTAGTCAGATCATTAAAGAAGAAATCCTGCTCATACACGGCCCGGATGGCATCGTAGATCATTTCGGATCCGGATTCTTTGGTCAGGTACGAGTTTGCGCCGATTTCCATCATACGGGAGATCACAGAATGGTCATTATGCATCGAGAGCATGATCACTTTTACACCAGGGTAAAGCTTTTTGATCTCGGGCAGGGTGGCCAGTCCGTCCATGATGGGCATCTGGATATCCAGCAACACCACATCCGGCTGGATATGACGTAAAAGATTGAGTAACTGCATGCCATTCTCGGCTTCAGCCACCATTTGAATATCTTTTCTGCTGGAAAGTGATGTTTTTACACCCGTACGGAATAGGGCGTGGTCGTCGGCAATAGCTACTTTAATTAAAGAGTTAGATTCGGGGGTTTTCATGGATGATTGTATTTGTAAACTGTATAGGGTTTGGTATTTGTTCTACAGATGCAAGATGGAAAATTCCTGCAACATATACCATAGTAGAAGTACTTGATTTAGCTTTTGTGGAAACTACCAGTAAACAGGAGCTGTACAATTTACGGTAGTGAATAGAATATTTACGAGTATCCAAAGAAGATAATTTACGAGTGAACACGTAAATACTGCCATATTTAAATAGAGCGTTTATGCTCTTGTTAACATAGCAGTGTGAATATATTTTTGTTTCAGAAAGTTGGTCAGCGGATGTTTCGTTAATCCTATCCAATGTCCAAAACCGTCCAGAAAGTCATTTCCAATCCTTTGAAAAACTGGCGATTCGTTTCCAGCCGATCAACTTTCTACTTTTTCTAATATGACACTCAACCCTGTTTTTTGATCCGTTCTTTTTTATGAAAAACTGTCATCCGAAACCAGGACCATTAGCCTTTTCCTATTAAGTTTTTAAAATAAGTGTTTTTCTTTCATAACAGTAACGTTCAAAGCCCCTTCATCTGGAGGGGTTTTTTTTATGGCATAATTTTTTAACCTCATGGTAGCTAAACGATTTGATATGCAAAATTGGCTACGAACCTTACTCGCCGGATGGGGCGCCTACAAATGGGGAGGCGGCTGCCTTGGATTTATTGCTGTATTTGCCCTGCTTTACTGGCTATTGGGCTATTGCTAAAATTTCCCGTTTCCGGGGTTGTATGTTGAGAAATTTACACGGTTTAAAACCAGGCCGGATAAAGCTTGTTTTTTAAAAAATATACCACGGACCGCTGCTCCCTATTTTGAGTTACAGAATTAGTTGTGTAATTTGATCGGCTCAAACAAGCCTCTATGAAGTATTTGATAGCTGTCTCAGCCGTTTTTTGTGTGTTTGGAATGAGTTCCTGCCGGGAAAAACCTGCCTCGCGGCCAACTGTCGCAAACCCGCAATTCACCCTGCCAACAGGTAATGGCGCTACACCAACAAATCGCGTTCTTCCAGGTACAAGTGCCGCTTCTGCAACATCCAATACTGGTGCCCTCAACCCGGCACATGGTCAGCCAGGTCACAGATGTGATATTGCAGTAGGAGCACCATTACCGGTCTCATCCCCGGTTAACAATCCATCAGCACTTACAGCTTCAAACCCAGCGGTACAACCAGTTGCGGTACCTCCTGCAGCTGCAGCCAAGCCAGCCGCTACAGGTCTCAATCCTGCACACGGTCAGCCTGGCCACCGTTGCGATATTGCAGTAGGAGCACCACTTAATTCCAAACCCGCAACAACATCTACAACGACACCTACAACAACAACCAGTACAGCTTCCAAACCAACACCGCTTCAACCAGATACTCTTTTTGCAAAAGGTTTGAATCCTGCTCACGGTCAGCCCGGACACCGCTGTGATATTGCCGTAGGTCAACCGCTTAATTCCGCTAAGAAGACTGAAACACTTGCCCCTGCCCCGGTTTCTATTGAAGGTGCAGGAAATTAAAAATGATCTTTTGCAAGGTGCCAGAATTGATCTAGCGCGATTAATCCTGGCTTTAAGAATGATATTATCGAGGGCCAGTCGGCTTCATTAAAAATATTCACACCTTCCAGCCTTGTTATAATTCTACTAACGGTTTTACCATCTTCATCAACAC
>JAEYVW010000052.1 GCA_023429365.1 Bacteroidota bacterium | reverse complement strand
CCCCAATCGGGATGATGATCATCTTTATGATATCCCACATCATCTTCAAAATATCCACTTCGATCAACGCGCCCGCGAATAGCTTCATTAAAACAGGAGTGATGAATGGGGCCAGCAAAGTAGTGGTGGCCGTCACTGTAATTGATAAAGCAAGATTTGCCTTTGCCAGGTATGACATCACGTTGGATGCAAGGCCACTGGGCGAACATCCGATCAAGACAATACCCGCTGCTATTTCCGCCGGGAAATTTGTCAGCTGAGCCAGGGTAAATCCCATCAACGGCATAATAACAAACTGGCTGAGTACACCAATTACAACACCCTTGGGTGTCTTTATTACGGCTGCAAAATCCTTTACGCTCATGGATGTGCCCATACCAAACATGATCAGCTGGATCAGCGGGATGATCAAAGCGTTTAATTTAAAATTGCCCCAGGACTGGAGGTATTCAGGGTGGTACAGTGCGAGAGAAACGGTAGCGAATATGACCAGGGTAAAGGAAAGTCCCTTTAATAACTTTCTACCACGGAAAGCTATCGAAAGACTAAAAAAGAATAACATCAAAAACCATCCCGCCCACCCGGTTTGCTGCTGTACGGTTAAAAAGATCCAGACTACGAGGAATATAGCTGCCAGTATATAAAAGAAATCACCTGATGTTTTTTTTGAAAATGGCATAGCGGTAGAATCGTTTAAATTTTAGCAGGATCAAAAAACCGGGATAACGTTATCGGCCAGGTTTTGCAATCGCTTACGTTTTTAACTAAATATCCGGTCATGCGAACGGCGCTCGTTCCATTGATTGGTAGGTTCAAAATAGCTTTTATCAGAAGGGTGAAGATGTTTTTTCAATACCTCTTCATTTAACTCAATACCCAGACCCGGTGTCAGCGGTACATCAGCAAATCCTTTTGTGATCATCTTTTTACCGTCTTTTGTTTTTACAAGATCCTCCCACCACGGAATATCAACCGAATGGTGCTCCAGCGATAAGAAATTCTGCGTGGCAGCAGCACAATGCACATTTGCCATAAACGAAACCGGTGTTCCGGCCTGGTGCATTGCCATAGCTATTCCATATTCCTCGGCATAATCCCCAATTCTTTTTGTCTCCAACAAACCACCTGAGGATGCCAGGTCAGGATGAACAATATCCACGGCACGTTCATCGATCAGGGGTTTGAAATGTTTCAGCAAATAGATATCCTCGCCGGTAGTTGTAGGCGTCTCGAGTGCATCGGTAAGTCTTTTCCATTGCTCAGTATACTCCCAGGAGACCACATCCTCCAGCCAGGCCAACCTGTATTTTTCCAGTGCTTTTCCTAGCCTGATACCATTATTATAATCGAAATGGCCATAGTGATCAGTGGAAATAGGAATTTCGTATCCTACCATGTTCCTTACATTTTCCACCAGTTCCTGCAATACTTCCAAACCTTTATCGGTTATCTGAATTTGGGTAAAAGGATGAAGGGTATTACCATATGACATGTAGTTATCCTGGTCGCCCCATTGCGCCAGGTTGCCCTGTGCATTTTCCCAGAATTTGTTGTTGACCATTGTATCCTTTATGCCTTTCAATTTTGCGATAGACACATCCATTTTCAACCATGTATATCCCTGCTCCTCGGTACGAATTTTTATCAGCCTTTTTTGTTCCTCGGGATCTCTTGACTCCGGAGTGTCCGCGTAGATTCTGATCTTATCACGATATCTTCCACCCAGGAGTTGCCAGCAGGGGACATTGTAGGCCTTACCACAAATATCCCAAAGCGCCATTTCCACAGCACAAACTCCACCAGCCTGCCGTGCTTGTCCGCCAAATTGCTTTATGGCTTTAAAAAGCTGTTCAACATTACACGGATTTTTTCCGAGGATCCTGCTCTTAAGCATTAGGGCATATCTCACATCGGCAGCATCACGCACTTCACCCAGTCCATAGATACCCTGGTTGGTATCAATGCGAATGATAGCAGTGCCGCCCATTACAGCCGTGAGACAATAACGCATGTCGGTTATCTTTAAATCCGATGGACCTGAATAACGAGTTACATTTTGTGTGCTTTGTGCAATTAGGTCTTCAATGGGGGAAAAGGCAAATGCACTACCTAAAGCAATACCTCCCAGCGCCGATCTTTTTAGAAAATTTCGGCGACTGTTTCCCTGTTCTTCCGCATTATTTTCTGTTAAGGGCTGCTCAATGCTTTCCTCTTCTTTTAGCCCGAGCCTGGCTAATATTTTTTGTGAAGGCGTCATAACTATAGCTTTTTAAAATATGAATATGGTATGTTGTGAATTTTGTTAGTTGGTTTACCAGGTGCGGTCTTTCATAAACTTGTCGAGTTCGGCACGGGTCATGGGAATTTTACCAGGATTTTCATCAAGCCATTTCAGGAAATCTTTTTTAATCTCATCAGTCCATTGTGTGTCGATCTGGCCCGGTGTAAACTTCCCTTCCCGCAAACGCTGATGCCCAAACTGATCTTTCAATGCAATGAATTCGGCATTCAAAACCACTTCTTCCAATAAATGAGCTGGTATGAATATCACCCCATTTTTTTTGGCCAGCACAGCATCGCCCGGCAATACCATCGCCCTGCCCATCCGGATGGGTACATTGATGCCGCCCAGCATCATTTGTTGAATGTAGGAGGGATCGCTGCCTTTTATCCAGGCATTAAATCCCTTTATTTCTTCGAGACCTTCAATATCCCTTACTGAACCATAAAAAATAACGCCCCGTAATGATTTTGCATAAATGGCGTTACCTAGGTTGTCGCCTATCAAGGTGCCATCCACTATTTTGCCGTAGCTGTCAGCCACGTATACATCACCGTTGTTGAGTACATCGATAGGCCATGAGTTGGTAGCCCCGATCCGGCCCTCAGCTTTTCCCGTGGCTTTTATTAAATTATCCATATCAGGGCGAAGGGGCAGGTATTGTGCAGTAAGCGCCCTTCCCGTCATCACAGAGTCGGTATGTAAGACTGTCCAATCTCCTTCAAATTGGTTGTGATAACCTTTATTTCGCAGTATACCCCACGCTTCTTCCAGGCGAACTGCTTTTAATCGCCGCAGAAGATCATCCGGTACTTTTGGTCTGCCATCGGGGAATCGTTCACCCTTCCAATCAGGTGTAAGACTTTTAATTTCCTCGCTTGTCGGTGTTACACGTTGTGCGGGGCTCATGAGGGCAGAGCAAATCAATAATGCAAAAAGAGAAATGTACTTTATCATATAGCAATCGTTTTTAGTTTTCAAATCATGTTGCCTTCGCAAGACCTGCTTCGCTATTTTGCATGGCCGCATTATTTTGCTGGATAGTCGAAATGGCTTCGAACTCATCAAATAATTTCGTACTCAGTGAGGCAAAAATGTCGTAATAGGCGGCATAAACAGGCTGGTGCTCTTTTTGTGGGATGTAAGTATCAGGCAACTCCACCGACGTGGCTGCTTCGTCCAGGCTTTTAAATATGCCCATTTCCGTAGCGCTTAATAAAAATGTCCCCAACCCAACACTATGAGAGTTTTGCTTCAGACTAACGGGTTTATTAAAAATATCCGCAATCAGCTGAGTACAAAATGGTATTGAAGCAAAACTTCCGTTCACAGATAGGCGGTTGATGGCGCGGTTCTCCTCCAGCATCTTTCCAATGCTGTATATTTCATAAAGGATCCCTTCTATCGTAGCCCTGACAAAATGCTGCCGCTTATGTTTAATATTCAGTCCGAAGTATACACCCCTGGCATTGGCATTCCAGATGGGTGCCCTTTCCCCAAGAAGATAGGGTAAAAATAAAAGCCCATCCGAACCCACGGGAACTTTCGACGCCTCAGAGATGAGTTCTTCCATACTCTGGTCGAGGTCAAATGGATTTTTAAAATCTCCAAATTCGTTTGCAAACCAGTCAAAGATCACTCCTCCGTTATTGGTGGGTCCACCAGACACATAACAGTCTTCAGTAAGCAGGTAGTTAAAAAACCGTTGCTTGGGATCCTGCAATACTTCTTTGCCAACTACCCTTACGGCCCCGCTATCTTCGATCGTAATGGTTGCCATCCCGTTATCCCATACACCTGCCCCGAGAGTGGCCATACAGCCATCACTTGATCCCACGATGATCGGTGTGTCAGCGGGAAGGCCGAGGGAGTTCTGATACGCTTTTTTTAAGGAGCCGGCTGATGCAAATACAGGAACCAGGTCAGGAAGCATGTCGGCACTGATACCTGCATAGGCCAGGCTATCTTCCTCCCATTTGATCGTATGTATATTTAGCAAACCGGTAGCTGAAGCGAGACTATAATCAATGAGGTACTCGCCTGTAAGTTGCTGAATGATGTAGGATTTAATTGAAAGGAACTTACTGGTTCTTCTGAACCGATCCTGGTCATTGTTATTCATCCAGGCAATCTTTAACAATGGCGACATCGGGTGTATGGGTGTGCCTGTTGCCGTATACACACTTTTTCCCTGCGGAGAATTTTTCAGTTCATACGCTTCTTTCTTAGCCCGGTTGTCGGCCCAGGTAATCGCGTTACCCAGGGGCACGCCTGCCGCGTCAACGGCCAGCACGCTATGCATATAGGAACTGAAACAAATGCAGGCCACTTTATGGTTATTGGGATGTATTTTTTCATTAAGCAAATTCTTGAGCACAAACAGCATCGTAATAAAAATCTGCTCGGGGTCCTGCTCACTATAATCGGGGCCGGGATGAAAAGTTGGATAGTGCCCCTTCATCGAGGCAATGACGTTTCCTTTAAGATCAAAAGCAAACACCCTTACAGCATTTGTACCCAATTCGATCGTGATGACGCATTTCATGTTAAGGCGTATTAGATGGTAGATAAATTATTTTTTCTGAACTCGCTTGGCGTATATCCTGTCAGCTTTTTAAACGTTGTAGAAAAATGCTGCGATGAATAAAATCCGGTGTCGAGCGCTATATCCGTTAAACTGATATCTTTCTTCTTTAATAATTTGATCGCTTCCGAGATCCTGATATTAATAAGGTAGTTGGTTGGCGAAAACCCTGAATAGGCCTTCACCTTCTCATTGAATAAAGTGGTTCCCATTCCCACCACGGCCGCCATTTCTTCTACCGTCCATTGGTTCGCCAGGTTCTGACGCAACATCTGTTCAAGTTGCATAAATACCTTTGGGAAATCCCTGGCAGGCGTACTTTGCCTGGTAAGTTGCCGGGTGATGGTAATGAATAGCTCGTCGATCAACTGGTTTACCCTGGTGCAATAACCGATCTCCCGGTTAAATATTTCACTCTGTATATATTGAAGTATCCTGCCCGCTTCCTTTAACTTGAAAAGAACCGATGAGTTATTGAGAGATAATATTTTGGCGATCGCAATGCTCTCACTTTCGGATAAGCTGCTCCATCCTCCCAACACCATCTTCCCGTTACCAAGTTTCTCTACATTTATATGTATCCAGGCTATACTGCCGATCTCTAAAAAGCCCTTTTGCCCGCCAAAATTTTGCCCCGGGAGTATTAATGCCAGGTCACCTGGATAAAGCGGGTATGACTGATGATGGAGTCGCCATTCAAATTTTCCATCAATAATGTAATAGATCCTGATAGTGTCTGTAGCCGTCTCGGGTAATGAGTTTAACTGAATCGAGGAGTTTTTCTTTGTGCCCAATTGTATGACATGAGGAAACAATTGCAGTTCCTGGCAACGTCCCTGTTGAAGTACAAATTGGTTCATTTAAAATTTCGTTGATGATTAATCCCCAACACTTTTAAACCCACAAATTCAACCTTATAAAGAAAGGGAATTTCTCCCACCAAACTGTATAAAATTCATCACTGTACTATTTTGGAAGTTTTTTTTTGAGAGTGTAGATACTTTGGATGAAGATTAAAGGACCCATGTTCTTTTAAAGACTGCGTCGGGACTTTATTACTTCATCAAAACAACTTGCTATTATGAAAGTAAATCCAATGCCAGGCGTTCGCCCTGGTTTGATCAAATTCCTGGTCTTATCTTCATTAGTTTTCTTCCTTACTTCCGCCCAGGGGCAATCAATTACCGGAACAGTACAGGACGAAAGTGGTAAAAATCTTTCTGATGTATCCGTAACGGTGAAAGGTACCAACGTGGGAACCACCACTGATGCATCTGGGAAGTACCGCATCAACGCCGCTGGCTCCGCAACATTGGTTTTTAGTTCCATAGGCTTTGCCAGTATGGAAGTAGCTGTTGCCGATCGTAGCGTGGTGGATGTTACATTGCTAACGACTGCGCAAAGTCTGGATGCAGTAGTAGTAACCGCCCTCGGCATCTCAAAAAATACGAGAGGATTGGGGTATGCAACCAGTAGTGTTAAGGCATCCGAACTAACCATCAACCGGACGCCCAACGTGATGAACGCATTGCAGGGAAAAGTAGCCGGCGTCAATATCTCAACCATGGGCACGGGTCCGGGTGGTACTTCTAAAATACGTATCCGGGGCCAGTCATCGATCGGTGGTCAAAATAGTCCTCTTATAGTAATAAATGGTGTTCCTATAGACAATACAAGTTTTAATAGTAGCCCCGAACCGGGTGGTAGCGCCAACGGTAATGCAGTAGGTGTAAAAGGTGGAGGTGTGTATTCAGATGGTGGTGACGGTCTCTCAAGTATAAATCCCGATGATATCGAAAGCATGACCATACTCAAAGGCGCTCCTGCGGCAGCCTTGTATGGCTCCAGGGCTCAGAATGGTGTGATCATGATCACAACCAAAACAAGAGGCAAGGGTAAAGGAATCGGGCTGTCTTACAACTTAAACTATATTAATGAAACGCCGCTCGACTTTACAGACTATCAAACTGAGTATGGCCAGGGTGAAGGTGGTGTTAGGCCATTGACAGCTAATCCTACTTCCGGCCAGTGGTCCTTTGGCGAAAAAATTGCGCCAGGCATGACGCATATCTTATTCGATAATCTTACGGTTCCATATCAATTACAACCAAGCCGTATCAAAGAATTTTACAGGAACGGACAAAATATTTCCAATACCCTGACGATGGAAGCCGGCGGAGACAAAGGCGGTTTACACTTTTCACTCAATAATACCGACAACCTGGGTGTCGTACCGAACAATAAGTTTAACCGGAAGACGATGAATCTCGGATTCAATTACAACTTAACTGATAAACTAAACTTTGCAGGAAACGTAAACTACTCGAGAGAGAATAATAAGAATCCTCCCAATATCGCTAACCAGGATAACTCCATTCCTACCACACTGATGGCGATGTCCACTACCATGCCGCTGTCAGTACTGGCAGCGAATAAATTTAATGCTGCGGGTAATGAGTATGTCTACTCACGTTTCATGAACAGGACCAATCCATACTGGGTGCTGTCGGAACAATTCCATAATATTAAAAGAGACAGGATATTTGGTAATGTGTCCATGAAGTATAATTTCCTTCCTTGGCTATTTGGGCAGGTTCGCTTCGGACAGGATTATTGGTCACGTGATGAAGACGTGAACAATTTCCCAACAGGTCATGCTTCACGTGCAGCCGTACCGGGTTTTGCCAATGGCGTATACACACAGGAGTCCCGTCGTTTCCGTGAAACCAATCTCGACTTCCTCGTAAGCGGTAACAAAGAATTCGGCGATTTTGAAGCCACATTAACTGTAGGTGGTAACCAGATGCGCAGGGAGACTAAAATTAATAACGTGGTGGTCACCGACTTTTTTGTGAGAGGTCTGTATACTGTACAAAACGGGCGCGCAAAAGATCCTGTCTATACTTTAGCCCAGCAGGGTGTAAATTCATTATATGGTTCTGCTGAAATATCCTGGAAAAGAACCTTCTATTTGAACGGTACCCTGAGAAACGATTGGTTCTCTACGCTGTCGGCCGCAAACCGCAGTATTAAATACCCGTCCGTTTCTGGTGCCTATGTATTCTCAGAATCACTTAGCTCCGTTCCCTGGCTTAGTTTTGGTAAGATCAGGGTTGGTTATGCGGAAGTGGGTAGCGATGGCGCGGTTAGCCCCTATTCCGATCAGCTGTTCTATAATGTTAGCGCTAACCTGATCAATAATCCCAATGGTACTCCTGTGCCGATTGGCACAAGTGGTGGATCGGTGCCTAATCCAAACCTGAGGCCTAGCAGGGCTGCCGAAACTGAAATAGGTCTTGAATTAAAATTGTTCAATAACAGAGTCGGCATTGACTTCGCTGCATACCGTAAAATCACAAGCGACCAGATCGTCAATGTACAAATTTCTGATGCATCCGGTTTCGTAAACACTTTTATTAATAGCGGAAAGAGTCGCAACCTTGGTTATGAAGCGATGGTGAACCTGGTACCCATTCAAAATAAAGATTTCGTCTGGGAGTTCACCGCCAATGCAGCCTACAACAAGACAAAAGTATTAAGCATCATCACTGACCGGCCAGGCGAACGGATTACTACAGGTACGCACGTCTTTAATGGTGAAACAAGACATGTGGTGGGTTTGGAAATGGGACAAATTGCGGGATTTGGGTATGCCCGGGATGCGGCCAAAGGTAACCAGCGGATTTTCCAGAATAATGGATTGCCACAACGTACATTGGATTTCGTTCTTTTTGGAAGCGCATTACCCAAATGGACCGGTGGTTTCCTTAACTCGTTTAGCTATAAAGGAATTCATCTAACTGTATTGATTGATTTCAAGCTGGGCAACAAGATGCTGTCAGGAACAAACTTCAATGCTTACCGTCATGGTTTGCATAAAGCAACGCTTGAGGGTCGGGTGGACAGCGTACTTGGTGTAGGTGTGGATAATTCCGGAGCTACCAATACGCATAAAGCAGCGGTACAAACTTATTGGGAACACCTTCGTTCGCAGCAGATAATAGAACCAGTGATTTATGATGGCGGTTACTGGAAACTTCGCCAGATAACACTGGGCTATGATTTTACAAAGTTTATTCCGGCAAAATGGCCTGTTAAAGGTGTCAAACTGGATTTCGTGGCCAGCAACGTTCTCATCATAAAGAAATGGGTGGATAATATCGATCCCGAAACTTTTGGCTTCGCATCCGATAACCAGGTCGGTTTGGAGTCGCCGGGAATTCCCTCCACCAGGGGCATGGGATTGAACCTGAATATTAGATTTTAATTCCGAAATGGAAGTTCCATCTGCCTTTAACAAATAAAAAATTTAGAGATGAAAAATATAATTAACTATAGTTTGCTGATCACCGTTATGCTGTTTGCAGCGTCCTGTGAAAAAGGACTGGAAGGCTTAAATAAGAATAAGACCAGTCCAACTGCACTCGACCCGGTAATGCTCCTCAACAATGCCATAATCAACACGTCTTTCCCGGGTAAAACAATACTATTTGATGTTGGTATCGTTCAACAAATGGTAACACCAAATGGTGGTGTACTGGCCGGCGCCAACTTCAACCAGGATAGCAAAGATGGTACCCTGGCCGCCATATGGACGATCTACTACCAAAATGTAATTAAGTACACGCAGGACGCTCTTAACAAATCAAAAGATGCTCCCAACCGTCAAAACCTATATAACATGGTGCGAATCTTCCAGTCGTACGTATATATGATACTGACGGACGAGTACGGTTATATTCCATATTCGGAAGGAGGACTGGGACCCGACCAGGTATTTTTTCCAAAATATGACTCCCAGGAAGAAATCTATCCCAAGATCATACAGGAGCTTACCGAGGCATCGGGAGCGTTAGATGCAGGCGGTACGATAGAGACCTCAGATATGCTTTACGCAGGAAATATAGAAAAATGGAAAAAATTCGGTTATTCTCTATTGCTGAGAGCCGGTATGAGACTTAGTAAAGTGAATACGGGACTGGCACAAAGTACAGTACAGGCAGCAGTGGCTGGCGGTGTGATTCTTCAAAATGCCGACAATGCTTATATGCGACATGATGCCAACTATCTACAACCGATGGGTAATATGCTGAACTCAACCGAAGCGGCCAATATTTATTTAG
>JAEYVW010000046.1 GCA_023429365.1 Bacteroidota bacterium | reverse complement strand
TATGTCGCAAATACTGATGACTTCCGAACGTGACCTGGGTGTGATGCTGACCTATGAACCATTGGCGAAACATGCAAAAAATCAGTACATCAAACTCGACGCGGGTATTTTTAATGGTCAGGGATTGTCGGGCAAAGTGGAGTTTGACAGTTATAAGGATTTTATCAGCAGGCTGACGGTAAAACCGATCGATGTAGCGAACTGGACATTTACCGGTGGTTTATCACTTTTGCAGGGTGGCTGGAGAAACGGAACGAAGTATGTTTACAGCATGAGCAAGCGGCCTAATGGTGATAAGTATTTTGAAATTGATTCTTTGCAGTCCAACCTGGGGAATAAATCTCCGCGGCAATATTATGGCGCCGATATACAGGCCGTATTGCACCATGGCTGGGGTGAGACGGAATTCAGGGCTGAATACTGGAAAGGAAAACAGCCTGGCACTGCGACGACAACAGTGAATCCGGGAGAAACGCCTAACCTGAATGGTACTCCGCTACCGACATACCAGCGTGAATTCGATGGCGCATTTTTGCTTTTGTTGCAAAATATCGTCAACAAAAAAAATCAGCTGATCCTTAAATACGATTGGTACGATCCTAACACGGAAGTGGAGGAAGATGAGCTCGGAAAGGCAGGTACAAATCTAACACCAGCTGATGTTAAGTATTCAACATTAGGAATAGGGTTTCTCCGACATCTCAATGAGAACATCCGCGTTGTACTGTATTATGATATTGTAAAGAATGAAAGCACGCAGCTTCCGGGTTATCTCGATGACCGGGATGACAATATCTTCACGGCAAGGGTCCATTTTACATTCTAAGATATAACGGGATTTTTGGGCCACGAAGAGCACGATGAAGACACAAAGGCACGAAGGATTTTACTAGGATAATGACATTCCTATCTTTCCTAAAGAAATTCCAATTACCCTAAACCTTAACCCTAACCTCACCCTCAATCTCACTCTCCTTCATAAAAACCGTCAAGTTCCTAGTTAACATTCCGGTAATATTAGAATCACAATTCATTAATAGTTCCATAACCTGAAGTTAATGGGTGGGGCCCACCTTTGCGCCAAATACGATGATATGCGTTTAAGGTTGCAATGGGCTTTCCTTTTTACTTTGTTCTTTTCTTTTGCGCAGGCGCAGACTAACCGGCTTTCGGGTAAAGTGACCAATGAAAAAAATGAGCCTGTACCCGGTGTTTCCGTAAAAATTACCGGCCAGTCGGGTGGTACTACAACCGATGTGGAAGGGCGCTATTCATTAGTACTCACGCCCGGTACAAAATATGAAATAGAATTTACCGCGATAGGCTACAACTCAAAGAGAGTAAATGATATAACTGTGGGACAGGGTATGGACGAAGACCTGAACATTGTGCTGGAGGTAGAAGCAAAAAATATTGAGGGTGTAGTGGTGCGCGCCACTTCCAGAAGGCAGGAGAACACGGCTGCACTGCTGAGCTTTCAAAAAAATAATATTTCGATGTCCAGCGGCCTTGCAGCCGACTTTATCAGGAGAACACCCGATAAAAATACCGGCGAGGTATTGAAAAGAGTAAGCGGCGCCAGCATCCAGGACAATAAGTTTGTGATCATTCGGGGACTGAGCGACCGTTACAACTCAGCTATGATCAACAATGCGCAATTGCCCAGTACGGAACCCGACAAAAAAGCTTTTTCATTCGACGTCATACCGTCAACATTGATCGACAATATTATTATCAATAAAACCGCAACTCCCGAGCTCAGTGGAGAGTTTGCCGGCGGACTTGTGCAGATCAATACAAAGGACGTACCTGCCAGGAATTTCCTGAGCCTTGGGATCAGCTTTGGTTTTAATACTCAATCCGTTTTTAAAGATTTTTTAAGCAATAAACGAAACCGCACGGACTGGATGGGTTTTGATAACGGGAACCGTGACCTGCCCGGAGGTTTTCCAAAAACAGCGCAGGCATACCGTGCCCTGGGCGGCAGCGCTGCGGGTGTGCAACAGCAACTCGAACTGAGCCGTTTATTCAATAATGATGTGTACAATGAAAAAACATATACCGCTCTGCCTACACAAACATATAGTTTAACCTGGGGTAATCGTTCCACAGCAAGGAATGGCGGTGTTTTCGGTACAGTTGTATCGCTTCAATACCGGAGCAGTATGTTGAAATACGAGGTGGAAAGGAGATTGCATGAAGATGACGGCGATTTGCTCGTTCAAATGCATGATGACCAGAACAGGTATAGCGTGAATGTAGGAGCGCTGGCCAACTTCACTTATGTGAAAGGACGTCATAAGGTTTCGTTCAAAAATATTTTCAACCAGCTTTTGGAAGATAATTACTACACCCGTTCTGGGGTAAGTAACGACCGGTTGCAGGATATAAACTTTCGTTCCTCGGCGCTGAACCAGCGTACCTTGTACAGTGCGCAACTGGAAGGTGATCATCAGTTGACTGCCAGCGGCATTCGCGTTCGATGGAATGGAAACGTGGCATACAATAGCAAATCGCAACCGGACCTGCGTACATCTGCATATTTTCGTTCGAGGGGCACAAGTAACCCCTTTGAGCATAATGATGATGATACCCGCCGTTTCTTCAGCAACCTGAAAGATTTTAGTTATGGTGGCAACGGAAGCCTAAGCATCCCGTTTACGTTTGCGGGTGATAAACAAACATTTAAAGTGGGTGGCTCTACCCTGATCAGGATACGTGATTTCAGAAGCCGCATTTTACGTTATGAACCAGCAAATGCCACGCAATTCGATGCAACGAAGAACCAGTTGCCATACAATGAAATTTTTGCACCTGGAAATATAGCGATGGATGGGTTCAAGATATTAGACTTCACCAATAACCAGGATAAATATTTCGGCGCATCAGCTACCAACGGCTTGTTCGGAATGTTTGACAACAAGTTTGGCGAAATGGTGCGATTGGTGTGGGGCGTAAGGGTTGAGAACTTTCAACAGTTTCTTACCACAAAAGACGTAACCGCTAAACGCGTAGTTGTGGAGACCGAAAAATGGGACGTGCTGCCTTCATTAAATTTTACACTTTCTCCTTCTACCCGGCATAATATCCGTGTTTCCGGAAGCCGGACTATTGCCCGCCCGGAATTCAGGGAGATAGCGCCTTTTGCTTTCTTTGACTACGAAGTAAACTACGCGGTCAACGGTAACCCCGATTTGAAACGCAGCGCTATATTGAATGGGGATATCAGGTATGAATGGTATCCGCGTGGTGGCGAAGCGATTACTATAGGAGCATTCTATAAACATTTTGATGACCCGATCGAACTGCGACTCAACCCTTCCAGCGTGCTTGACCGGAGGAACTATGAATATGCAAATGCCGGTAAAGCATATTCGGTAGGTGCAGAGTTTGAGGTAAGGAAAGGGCTGGATTTTCTCAGCCCGGATCTTGAGGCATTCAATGTATTTGCCAACCTTACTTATATCTATTCAAAAGTGACACTGGCATCTACGAGCGGCACTGGTGGCGCTACTACATCAAGCCGGCCGCTGCAGGGACAATCGCCTTATCTTGTTAACGTCGGTTTGCAGTACAACAGCAAAAACACCTTGTGGAATGGCTCGGTGCTTTACAACCGCGTGGGACAACGTGTGGCGCTGGTGGGTATCAACGACCTGGGATTCCCGGATATTTATGAACGTCCCCGCGACCAGGTGGATTTTCAACTTGCAAGAAAGATTTTCAATAAAAGAGGCGAGATCAAACTTACCTGGGCCGACCTGTTGAATCCTGCTTATTATTTCTACGAGAATACAGATAAGAAGAAAGCATTCTCAGCAGACGCTGACCGGATGTTCTACACGTACAAGCCAGGATCGACCATTTCGGTAGGATTTACCTATGATTTTAATCTTGGAAAAAACAGATAACAAGAAAATAAAAAATAAAATAAAACGTATGAAGAAGTTTCTTTTTGGTACACTGGCGCTGGTTTCCATTTTCAGTGTCACTTCCTGTGTAAAGGTGAATTTTGATGAAGAAGGAACTGTTGCGCCACCTGTTGATCCCGGCACAAGCAATGTGATTTCAGGCACCATTTCATCCAGCCGTTTTTATGCGAAAGGAAAATATGTTCTCAAAGGTTATGTGTATGTCACAGAAGGAGCTACGCTTACATTTGAAGCAGGTTCGGTTATTCAAAGCGATATCACGGAGAAAGGAGCGCTGATCATCGAAAGAGGTGCAAAACTTATCGCTGATGGTAAAGCCAATAACCCGATTGTCTTCACAAGTGGAAAACCTGCAGGCCAGCGGGCGCCTGGTGATTGGGGAGGCATTATCCTGCTGGGAAAAGCACCAACAAATCGTCCGCTTGATCCAGGTCCCACGATCGAAGGTGGCGTAGGCCGTAAATATGGTGGCACCGATCCCAACGATGAAAGTGGAATACTTCGCTATGTGCGCATCGAATTTGCGGGTATCGCTGCGGAGCCAGGTTCGGAGATTAATGGTCTTACCCTGGGTGGTGTAGGTGCAGGAACCATAATCGAGAATGTACAGGTATCATTTGGTAATGATGACGCCTTCGAATTCTTTGGCGGTACAGTGAACGCGAAAAACCTGGTTGCTTTTGCAACAGCAGATGATGACTTTGATTTTGACTTTGGTTATACTGGTAAAATACAGTTTGGTGTGTCACTGCGTAAGCCTGATTTCGTAGATGCGGGTGATGCCGGCAATGGTATCGAAGCCGACAATGACGGTTCGGGTACAACTGCAACACCTTTTACCCGTCCTCAGTTAAGCAATTTTACTTTTGTAGGACCTAATGACGCCGCGGGCACTGCTTCCAATCACAATCTGGCCAACCGTTGGAGAAGAAGGGTTCAGTTTGTATTGCGCAATTCAATCATGATGGGTTACCAGAAAGGTGGTTTTGGTCTTGAGTCCGACGGTACAGCCCAGGCATATGTGGATGGTATTTCAGAATTTAAGAACAACCTGGTACATGCAGTTACCAAGCCTTACCTGGTGGTGCTTTCAAGTGGCAATCCAACGGTGCATCCCGACATCCTGACCGACGCGGGCATCCG
>JAEYVW010000039.1 GCA_023429365.1 Bacteroidota bacterium | reverse complement strand
GCAAACAACTGGTCTTCCGAGGCGATCACAGCGAGCTTCGCATTAAAAGATATGTTGCGCCCGTCCACATAATCCCTTTTAAGCCCGTGACCCGAGACCCAGCTCACCAATTGTGTTATTGTTATGGGCGGATTGATCCATTTCAACAAAATGATATAAACAAGTTGTGCTATGAAAAGCACGATGAATATCCGTTTTGTCCAGCGCCATACTTTCTGAAGAGAATCTTTCATAGCCGGCTGCAATATAAAAAGGGATTGTGAAATAGGATTCGATAGTCTCAGAATCCGCGTCTTCCTGGTACATAAAAATCAATCATCTGCAACCGGAATTTTTTACCAATGTGGTATTTTTTACGCTTCAGGGAAATTTTACTTTTCACATATCCAATCGCAAGCGGTCCATAGCCAATGGCCAGCCCGGCGATCAATGCCTCCCTGAATTCGGCCTGGTCACTAAGGCTTAGGCCGGCTGTAACCAGTGCCACGCCACCTGTGATCAGCATAAAATCCCTGAAGGGAATGCGAAACTTTCTTTCCCGGTCTTCCAGTAAGATTTCCTTTACCGCCTGGCGCGGAACAGGACGCCCGTTTATAAAAATGGTATCGTTCATCAGCCGGGTTATTAGACCGTGTCGCAGGCTGTCGTTTTGCAGACGCAGGGAAATCGAAGTCCCTTCAGTATAAGTTGCTTTTTTCTTCACGCCTTTTTTTACAAACAGATATCCCGTCTGTGCATGGCAGAGTATCGACGTAAGTATACAGGCAAAAGTCAAAAGCAGCCGGTTCATTCGACAAACTTACATGGTATTGGAAGGTTGGTTTTGTTAAAATAATAATCCGCCACAACTGTCTAAAGATTCGAAACCTAAAACCTCAGGCGTATTTAAGCAGGCCCCAAATTAAAGCGAGGCCAAATCCAATAAGAATGATACCATTGAGCCGGTTAATATTATGTATGTTGTGGGGTGTAAGCCTGTTGCGGATCTTTCCGGCCAACATTACTTTGGCGATATCAGTTGCTAAAACAAATAAAAGGCAGGTGCAGAAGATTACAATTCTTTCGCGGGTGGAATGGCTGGCAAATGAAGTGGAAGTCGTAATCCAGAATAAAAATATCGCGGGGTTTAGCGTATTCATAAAAAATCCTGATAGAAATAGCCGTGCATAATCCCTTTTTCGGAAACGCGATACAATTTGCTGGCCTGTCGCATCTACCTTCACTTTTTTGAAGAAAAGGAAATAGATGCCCATCACGATCAAAAATATACTTCCGGCTATACCTATATGCAGGCGGTGAGAGCTGATGCTGGAAAAAAGTTCTGTAAATACATTACTGATCAGCACAAGCGCTATATCACTGGCGGAAACGCCAGCCACAAAAGCAAAACCGCCACGGTGTCCGTTGTTAAGGCTTTGCTTGATGATAGAAAAAATGACAGGGCCTACTGAAATACTCAGCAGGAATCCCAGTGTTATTCCTTTTAAAAAAGCTTCTGGCATGTTTAGCGGAAAACTTTGCACGAAGTACGTGAAATCAAAGCTTTTTATACCTGGCCGGTTTCTAAAAATCTGTTCCAGTCCTCAAGCATTTTCCCTTTCATCACGCGTGGAAATTTATGCTGACTGCCGAGTTTCCCTTTCAGTTTCATAAACTCAAGAAACTTTTCTTCAGGTAAAACTTCGAGGAAAATCTCTTTCAGGGCACTGGTACGTTCTGTTGCATAATCATCATTGAGCACACAAAGGATCTCATCTATTCTTTGTCTGAGCTTCTCCACATCTACATTATCGTCGGTAGCCACATACCATTTATGCGCAAAGAAGTTTTGATAGGGAAGACCCACAATCGTGTACTCCGGGATGCTCACATTAAGCTCTTCACTCACCATCTGGATGGCCTTATTCATATTTTCAACCCCGAGGTGTTCACCCACCAGGCTTAAAAAGTGCTTGGTGCGACCGGTGATCACCACTTCGTGCCTGCTGAGATCAACAAACCTGATGGTATCACCAAGCAGGTAACGCCAGGAGCCCGCGTTGGTGCTCATCAGCAAGGCATAATCCTTACCTGTTTCTACTTCATGAATTAGTTTGGCATCCGGGTTGGAAACAATTTTCCCTTCGCTGTCAAAATTTTTATCATCGAAAGGAACGAATTCAAAAAAGATATTATTATTCAGGATCAGTTGCATTCCCTGCGCATGCTCGCGGGTTTTGTAACCGATAAATCCTTCACTCGACAGATAATTTTCAATGTAGACAATGGGTTTGCCTAAGAGTTTCTCAAAACCTTTCTTATATGGGCCAAAGGCAACACCGCCATGGACGAATACTCCGAAATTGGGCCAGATCTCATGGATATTTTTCAGTTTGTAATGGTCAATGACCATTTCCATACACATCTGGCACCAGGCGGGTACTCCTACAATATAACCGATATCCCATTCACTGGCATGCTCCACGATCTCATTGAGTTTCTGATTCCAGTCCTTCATTGCCGCGATACGCCCACCGGGTTTGTAAAATGTCTGGAACCAAAAAGGTCTCTTTCTCGCCAGGATGCCACTCAGGTCACCAGCATACCAGCCCGCTTCACCTTTTTGAAGATCAGTAGCGCCACCTAGCATTAGAAAACCTTTTGTAAGAGCTTTGCGGTTTGCATCCTCATAGCCGAAGACGCTAATGAGCTGCCGGATATAGTTAATGCTATTACTGCGCAGCAGATCTTTGGTCACAGGTATGTACTTGCTGGAAGCCTCCGAAGTTCCGGAACTCAGCGCATAATATTTTATTTTACCAGGCCAGGTTACATCGGGCACTCCATCAAGTGTTTTCTTCCACCACTCTTCATAAATCTTGTTGTAATCATGAACTGGTACGAGCTCCTGGAATTTTTTCTCGGGTGTTTTGCTTAATAATATATCATCAAAGCGGTAATGCTGGCCAAACTCGGTAAATCTTGCTTTCTTCAATAATTTTTGAAGCACCCTAACCTGTTGCCGCCGGGCATCATTGGGAGGAATTCTTAAGGCCGCGGCGAGCGCCTTTGGTATTTTTATATCAATAATATTTGCCATGTATGCAAGCTTCTAACATCGTCGCTTTAAAGTTACACAATGTTATTTTTAAATGTTTGCGAATATAGGGCCAATTAACCTTGTTATTCGTGATATATACTCCTGGTATCTTAACCGCCCAGTTTGCGATATACCTTCCACATAAGTTTTAAATCCTGTGCAGGATCATAATCGCGGGCATACCAAAAATCAATCATTCGCAGACTTTGTTCAGGTAATTCCTGTTTCACAGAACGTGGTATGCCATTACAGGCAATGATCGCAGGCCGCAATGCAGGCAGATTTTTTTCATCCACAGCATAACCTATCCATGTTTTCCTGGCCAACAAAACCTCAAAACAATTTGCGAAAAACCTAAAAGGTTTTTTTACACCAATAAAATGCACCGGGAAACTAACGATTGCCACGATCGAAACACCTATATCCTGCAATCTTTTCAATCGGCGGTAATAAGGGTTTGCCAGGTTTACGCCATTTTCTTTCGATACTGCTTCGCCGGAGCTATCACCAGAATCGCTTCCCACGATGCTGTGGCTCCCAACTGCATGGATCTTTATTTTGATCTTATTCGCAGCAGTCTGCACGCCACTGATAATGTCTTTGAATGTCAACGAACCCTCACAAAAAATAGCTTCGCGGAATGGTATGGCACCTGAAAGGATATCGAGCCGAGACCAATAACCAATAGCTGCGCTATCATCCTCACTGATGGCAACGCGGCCCAATACTTTTTCTTTCATGCCAGCCTCATGCATCAATTCTACAGTTTCATCATATTCTTTGGGCGACCCGATGATCAGTGTTGTTGCCTGCTCTTCCATTTGTTTGCTACTGGTTAAAACCCTGGTGGCGATCAGGAAGCGGCGCAACAAACCAATCAATACGAATGAAAGCGCGGCGCCGAATAAAATGATCGCCCTGGAAAAACGGTATTGCTCGGGTAATAAAGAATATCCCGCGAGCAACACAAGCGTAGCGATCAATGTGGAGCTGATCAGTTCCGAACGCTTATACCACCGGTCGTATAAACCGGCATAATACGCCGCAATAAGATAAAGGATGGTAAAGGAAGGAATGGCTATCCAAAGCAGCCTGTTATCATATTGTACGTCGGGTCTCACATACTCGCTCCACCACTCTTTAATGGCCCAGAATGATAGCATGATCAATCCTGCATCAATCAATGGAAGTCCGGCTCGCCTGATAAACCGGCCCGCGCCAGCCAGCACAGCCCGGATCCAGATCGCAAGATGGATCATGAAGTTGAAAATACCCGCCCGACTGCCGCCATAGTGCTTGCGAACAAAAATACTCATGGCATTATAAAACATGCGCACATAATTCATGCTGGCCTTCTTGGTGCTCTCACCTTTGAAATGAATAATGCTGCTGCCGGAAAAATAATAGTTCTTAAAGGGATTGTTGGTAGCTGGATTGATCGTTTCCTGGATGCGGTAACTAAGATCCACATCCTCACCATACATAAAGAATATCTCATCAAAACCACCCGTGATCTCCAAGGCCTCTTTCCGGATCATCATAAATGCACCGGCCAGTACTTCTACCTCGTGGTCCTTATTCTTATCGAGATGACCAAGATGGTATTTTGAAAAAACGGGTGAGCGTGGAAACAATCGCGAAAGCCCGAAAAGCTTAAACAGGGATGTCAGCGGTGCGGGAAATGATCTTTTCGACTCCTTTAAAAACCTTCCACTGCCATCCAGCATTTTAATACCAAGAGCGCCAGCATCGGGATGGGAGTCAAAAAAATTGATACACTCTGTAAAACAATCTTCAGGAACGATAGTGTCGGGATTTAAAAACAGAATGTAGCGGCCATTTGCCAGCCTAAGTCCCTGGTTGCAGCCTTTTGCGAAACCCAGGTTTTCGCTATTGGCTAAAAACCGGATACCCGGAAACTTTGGTTGCAGGTATTCTATACTATTATCATAAGAGTTATTGTCAATAATGATAATCTCTGCCTGTAACCCCGCCGCAGCTTTTGTTACGGAGAAAAGACATTGCTCCAGGAAATGCTTGACATTATAATTGACGATAATAATACTTAGGTCCATACAGGCATCCGAAAATATCCAATGAATGGCTCAAAAATAATAGTTCTGGAATAGCCGGGGGTATTTATTGTTGTGGACCGGGCACATCGCGCTTCTTATCTTTGCATATGCTTAAAAATACCCTTATCGAAGCCGCCCGGGCAGGCGCCGCCGAAATACTTCGTTTTTTCAACAACGAATTCAAAATAACGAACAAAGAAGGCATTAATAATCCTGTCACAGACGCTGATCATGCTTCCGAAAAAGCGATCATTTCGGTGATCAGGTCGAAATACCCGGACCATTATATCCTGAGTGAAGAAGCTGGCAAGATCGTACAGGAATCAAAATACAAGTGGATCATCGACCCTATCGATGGCACTATCAACTTTGCGCATGGCATTCCGCTCAACTGTGTGTCGATAGCGGTCGAACACGATGGCGAGATCATCCTCGGCGCCGTTTATAATCCCCACCTTAATGAACTTTTTGTCGCTGAAAAAGGTAAAGGTGCAACATTGAATGACAAACCCATTAGGGTGAGCACCCAGGAAAATGCCATCAATGCATGCCTGGTCACTGGGTTTCCTTACACTTACCTGGACATGCCCAATGGTCCGCTGGAAGTTTTTGAACGGTTTATCAGGAAGGGCGTACCAGTCAGGCGGCTCGGTTCGGCGGCCATAGATCTTTGCTGGGTTGCAGCCGGACGCTTTGACGGGTTTTATGAACATAAACTCGAAACCTGGGACAGCGCTGCAGGTTTTTTGATCGTAGAAGAAGCCGGTGGTAAGGTTACAGATTTTACAGGCGCGCCTTTTTCGCACTACCAGCACCGGATCCTCGCCACCAACGGCAAAGTGCATGATGACCTGCTGAAAGTGATCAACAATGAAAAAAGTCTTTAATAATAATATCACTATGGAACAACGCACAGAAATAGCAACCCTGGGAGAATTTGGGCTGATAGATCATCTGACCAAAAATATTGAGCTGCAAAACGCCTCATCACTGGTTGGTGTGGGTGATGATGCCGCAGTGATCGATCATTTTGGAAAACAAACTGTGATCACAACCGACCTGTTGATTGAAGGCGTACATTTTGACCTGATGTACACCCCTTTGAAACACCTGGGATACAAAAGCGTGGTTGTAAACCTGAGTGATATCTACGCCATGAATGCTATACCGACACAGGTCACCCTGTCGATCGGTATCAGCAATCGCTTCAGCGTGGAAGCATTAGATGAGTTTTACGAGGGCGTTTATGCCGCATGCAGCACCTATGGCGTCGACCTGATTGGTGGCGATACCAGCTCTTCTCAAAAAGGATTTATCATTTCGGTGACTGCCATCGGGGAAGTTGCCCCAGATAAGTTGGTGAAAAGGAGTACGGCAAAAAAAGGAGATCTTCTTTGTGTAAGTGGTGATCTCGGTGCCGCCTATGTTGGTTTGCTGTTTATGGAAAGGGAGAAAAAAATTTATGTAGAAAGCCCCGGTGTACAACCCGACCTTGAAGGGGAGTCGTATGTGATCGGTAAACTTTTGAAACCGGAAGCCAGGAAGGACATTGTAGAATTCTTTTCAGATGCCGATATCACACCTACGTCTATGATGGATGTGAGCGATGGCCTGAGCTCCGACATTCTTCATATCTGCAAACAAAGCAACCTCGGTTGTGTACTTTACGAAGAAAAGATCCCGATCGCAGAGGAAATGAAAGCCGCGGCATACAAATTCCAGATAGACCCCACTGCCTGCGCCCTGAGTGGTGGGGAGGATTATGAACTATTGTTCACCTTGTCGCAGGACGACTATGATAAGATCGTCCTCAACGAACAGATCAGCGTGATCGGTTATATGACCGAGCCGGAGCAGAAGGCCACCATCCTAACAAAAGGGGGTAGCAGGCATGCCATCACTGCCCAGGGCTGGACGCACCTGAAATCTTAGAAATTAAGACTCCCATAACATGTTGGCGGCTGGCACATCTGGCTGCCGAGTATTATTTTTGATGAAATGAAGATGCGTGACCTTTTTTACTGTATCGTGTTGTTGTTGTTGACGAGTTGTGGCGTAGGTAAGTCCGCGTTTTCTCCCGCCAAAAAATACCCGCCAGAAAAATTACAGAAGGACTATTCCATCTATCGACAGATTCTTGAAGAAGCGCATCCAAGTCTTTACTGGTACCAGGAAAAAGACAGTATGGACCATTATTTCGAAATTGGTCGGTCACAAATTTCGGATTCCATGACCGAGCAGCAGTTTCGAAAAGTACTGGTTTGGGTTACTTCAAAGATCAACTGCGGTCATACATCGGTTCGGGCTTCCAGAAGGTATTCGCGTTTCGTAGATACTACCCGCATGTCGAGGTTGTTTCCGCTCAGTTTGAAAATCTGGGACGACACCGCAGTGGTAACAGCAAACCTCGACCGCACAAGTCCCTTGAAAAGAGGAACTGTTATCTATAGTATCAATGGCCAGCCCATTGCAACGATCGTGGATACCCTGTTCAAATATATTTCAACCGATGGCTTCAATACCACTCATAAATACCAGGCCCTGAGTAATCGCGGCTATTTTGGTTCGCTTTACACCTCGATATTCGGTAACGCACCTGTTTACAATATCGAGTATGTTGACAGTATCGGGCAAACAAGACACACGGCCTTAAAAACCTACCGTCCCCTGTCCGACACCGCCAGCAGGGCGGCTATCCGGGCTATCAGAAGCGTGCCTCAGCCTTCACGCAGGGAAAGAAGAATGATCCGTAAGAATTCGGTCCGGCTGTTAAAAATCGATTCGGTCAATCATACTGCCATGATGGACCTGAACTCTTTCGGGCGAGGTTATGGGTTGAAAGGTTTTTTCAGACGTTCATTTAAAAATTTAAGGAAGAATGATATCGGTCACCTCATCATCGATGTCAGGGGTAATGGTGGTGGCAGTGTTACCAACTCCACTTTTCTGACGCGGTATATTTCAGATCACCGCTTTAAAGTTGCCGATTCATTGTACGCGATCGCAAAAAGAAAAAAATACAGCCGCTATATTAAAAATGATTTCTTCAACCGCCTGTTCATGACTTTTTTCACGCGCCGAAAATCCGATGGTAATTATCATTTCAGTTATTTCGAAAAAACACAGTTCAAGCCTAAGAAAAGAAATCACTATGACGGTAAAGTGTATATCCTCACCGGTGGAAATTCATTTTCAGCTACCACTTTATTCGCAGGTACATTAAAAAAGCAGGAGAATGTAACCATTGTAGGTGAGGAAACCGGTGGCGGCGCTTATGGAAATTCTGCCTGGCTGATCCCTGATGTTACATTGCCTGAAACCAGGGTGAGGTTTCGATTACCACTGTTTCGACTGGTGATTGATAAGGATTATCCCAAAACCGGTAAAGGCATACAACCGGAAATTATATCTAAGCCTACGATAGAAGCGATCATGCGTGGGATCGATTATAAACTTGAAACCGCCATGGAGCTGATCAGAAGAGATAAAGAAACCGGGCAGAGCTTGATCAATCCATAGCTGGCATTCCGTCGTCATCCATAATTAAAAACCGGTCGGCGTCTTTCCAAAATGGAAATCTTTGCCTGGTTTCTTCTAACCTTTCGCGGGAGAGGGCTATGGTAAAAATGTCTTCCTCGTTTTCCTTATTGTACAGTATCTCACCCATCGGGTCTACGACCATGCTGTTGCCATTATAGTTGATATCGTTTCCATCTTTACCAACCCTGTTAACACCTACCACGTAGCATTGATTTTCTATCGCCCTTGCCTGCAATAGTGTTTTCCAGGCAAGTATTCTTTTATCCGGCCAGTTGGCAACATAAACCAGCACATCAAACTCTGGCGCTGCCTCGCTCAATTGTTGTCGCGCCCATACGGGAAACCTGAGATCATAACATATCTGCAGGTTTAGTTTCCACCCATTCACTGATGAGATAAGCCGTTTATGACCGGGTGTATAGTGCTGATCTTCGCCCGCGTAGGCAAACCGGTGCCGTTTATCGTATATGCCTAACTGGCCGTTTGGTAAGGTCCAAATCAGACGATTGTAAAATTGATCATTTTCCTGGATGATCAGGCTGCCTGCGAGGATGATTTTTCTTTTGGCAGATATACGTTTCATCCAACTCACCGTTTC
>JAEYVW010000418.1 GCA_023429365.1 Bacteroidota bacterium | reverse complement strand
GCCGGACTATTTATGCAAAGTCGCGGCTATAAGAAAGGGATCATTTTTGGCCTCCTGCTTTATGCGGTAGGAGCTTTATTATTTTATCCATCAGCACAAAATGCGAGTTTTAGTTTTTTCCTGTTAGCCCTGTTTATACTGGCAAGCGGACTTACCTTTCTCGAAACGGCCGCCAATCCTTATATCACGGTATTGGGGAGGCCCGAAACATCTGAATTCCGGCTCAATCTTTCACAAAGTTTCAATGGGGTAGGTGCATTTTTGGGTCCGCTTGTGGGAGGCTTATTATTTTTTGGCGACGAATCTTCAACCGGCACAGCCGGACTTGAATCTGTACAATGGGTTTATATCGCCATCGCGGTAGTGGTATTGGTAGTGGCTGCTTTTTTTCTACGCACACCGATGCCGGAAATAATTGAGGAACAGGCAAACTTTAATACTGAACAAACTGGCAGGGGGCTTCTTCAACAGAGTCATTTTATCTGGGCCGTTGTGACCCAGTTTTTTTATGTGGCCGCTCAGGTCGGCATTGCTGCATTGTTTATCAATTATTGTACGGAAAAAGGATTGGGTATCTCCAATGAGAAAGCATCCTATCTCCTGTCAGGCAGCCTTTTGCTGTTTACAATCGGCAGGTTTGCCGGTACGGCGCTTATGAAATGGATCGCGCCACATAGACTGTTGGCGATATACGCCTTCATCAACATCATGCTTTCAGCTGGCGTGATCTGGTTGCAGGGAATGATCTCGATTTACACCCTGATGGCGATTTTCTTTTTTGAATCGATCATGTTTCCCACCATTTTTGCATTGGGTGTAAAAAACCTGGGCGGCGCCACGAAAAAAGGTTCTTCCTTTATCATCATGTCGATTGTGGGCGGAGCCCTGGTGCCACTGGCTATGGGGGCATTGGCGGAAAGATATTCCACTCCATTTTCATATATCGTACCGCTGGTTTGCTTTTTGATCGTTTTTGCTTTCGCGGTATATGGCTATAAGGTGAAGCAACCCGGGGTTAAACAGGTAAATGCAATACCATGAAACGTTATTGTCTGGCGCTTGATCTGGTCGACAACGAAAAAATGATCAGGGAGTATGAAGCTTATCACAGGCAGGTATGGCCCGAGGTAAAGGAAAGTATTGTAAGGTCAGGTATTGGGGAAATGGAAATTTATCGATTTGCCAACCGGCTTTTTATGATCATGGATGTATCGGACGAGTTCAGCTTTTCACAAAAGAAGGAGGCAGATGCAGAAAACCCCAAAGTACAGGAATGGGAAAAGCTGATGTGGAAATACCAGCAGGCAATTCCCGGTGCAAAACAGGGTGAGAAATGGGTATTGATGGAAAAAATATTTTCATTGAAGTAATATGTTTTCGTTAACGGGTAAAATAGCAATTGTAACAGGAGGCGGCAGCGGAATCGGGCGGGCGATCGCCACGCGTTTTGCGCAACAGGGCGCTCATGTGCACATTCTCGAATTTGATGAAGCTGCTGCCAGGAGTGTGGTAGAAGAGATCACCCGGGGATCAGGGCAGGCTTCTTTTTTCCACTGCGATGTTAGCGATCAACAACAGGTAAAAAATATTGTAAATGAAATTTTTGATAAACAAAAAGCCATCGATGTTCTCGTCAATAATGCGGGAATAGCACATGTAGGAAATGCGGAAAGTACAAACGAAGAGGACTTTATGCGACTTTTTAAGGTGAATGTTAAGGGTGTGTATAACCTGTTGCACACCGTTTTGCCTTTTATGAAAGCAAAAGGCGGGGTGATACTCAACATGGCGTCGGTGGCTTCGGCTGTGGGTATTCCCGACCGTTTTGCCTATACCATGACTAAAGGCGCAGTGGTGGGGATGACACTTTCAACGGCAAAAGATTATATCAAACATAATATCCGTTGCAACTGTATTTCACCCGCGCGGGTTCATACACCATTTGTAGATGGATTTCTTAGTAAGAATTACCCGGGACGTGAAAAGGAAATGTTTGATAAATTATCCGCGACCCAGCCGATCGGACGAATGGCAAAACCTGAGGAAATTGCATACCTGGCCTTGTACCTGTGCAGTGATGAAGCGGCATTTGTTACAGGTTGTGATTATCCCATCGATGGAGGATTCGTTAAATTAAATAACTAATGATCAGCGGGCTGTTGAAGTAAATGACGGGAAGTCAACTCCCAGCCCGCAAAATATTATACGTATGAAATTAATTCGGTATGGTGAACCGGGCAGGGAAAGACCCGGCGTTTGTATCAATGATGAGTGTTATGATGTTTCCGGGTTTATCCAGGACTATGACGAGAATTTTTTTAACTACGGAGGTCTCCAGCACCTTGCCTGGATGCTGGAGCAAAACAAGACGATCCTGCGTAAAGTGCCCGATGGTTCCAGAATTGGCGCGCCTATAGCCAGGCCTTCCAAGATCGTATGTATTGGTTTGAACTACGCCGATCATGCAAAGGAAACAGGAGCAGCCCTCCCGCCGGAGCCGGTGATCTTTATGAAGTCCACCACAGCGATGACCGGCCCATTTGATAACATCATCATACCAAAGGATTCTGTAAAAACCGACTGGGAAGTGGAGTTGGCCGTGATCATCAGTAAAAAAGCCAGCTATGTGAATGAACAGGAGGCTTTAGATTTCGTAGCAGGTTATTGCCTGCACAACGATATCAGCGAACGTGAATTCCAGCTTGAAAGGAACGGCACCTGGGATAAGGGTAAAGGTTGCGATACCTTTGCGCCCCTCGGCCCCTGGCTTGCAACAAAAGACGAGATCACTGATGTAGATAACCTTCGCCTATGGCTAAAAGTGAATGATATGATGATGCAGGACGGTACTACAGCGAATTTAATTTTTAAAATACCATTCCTTGTTTCGTATGTGAGCAGGTTCATGACCCTGTTGCCAGGCGATATGATCTCGACCGGCACGCCTGCCGGTGTGGGGTTGGGTTTCAACCCGCCAGTTTATCTTAAACCCGGTGATGTGGTCGAACTCGGGATCGACGGACTGGGTGTATCAAGACAAACCTGCATAGCCTATACACCAGACAACGGCTAATTAGTTTTGTTGACGCTAATTTTTTACTATGTCCAATCGCTTACTATATAATCCCGCTATGGAAGATCAGGATGGCGATCAACATGACGCCCCGGAGTCTTTTGATGGCGTAATCGATACTCATGTACATTTTTGGAAATACGACAGGAAAAGGGATGGCTGGATTACCAACAAGATGAAAGTGTTGCAGGAGGATTATCTCCCTCCTACACTGGAGGGGACATTAAAACGGAACGGGGTGGAAGGTTGTGTTGCCATCCAGGTCGATCAATCTGAACTGGAAACACACTTCCTGGTGGAGCTGGCAAAAACATTTCCGATCATTAAAGGCGTAGTGGGTTGGGTTGACTTTCGAAATGAAAAAATTGCTGAAAGGTTGCAATATTTTTCGCAGTATCCGATTATCAAAGGCTGGCGGCATATTGTACAATCGGAGCCAGATGATTTTTTACTGGATCCTGCTTTTCAGAAAGGAATCAGTTTGTTACCAACGTTTGGTTATACCTATGATATTCTTATTTATCCCCGGCAACTAAGAGCTGCGCTGGAATTTGTAGGCAGGTTTCCTGAGCAGAAGCTGGTGATCGATCACTGTGCCAAGCCGAATATCGCTGACAAAGAATTCGATCAATGGGCATCACTGATAAGGCAAATAGCTCAGCATTCTAATGTTTATTGCAAACTTTCGGGATTATTCACAGAAGCCAGGTGGAAACATTGGAGCCCCGGTGAATTTTATCCTTATCTCGATACCGTTTTTGAATCTTTTGGCACAGATAGGCTTTTATTCGGCAGCGACTGGCCGGTCATGCTATTATCTGGTATGTATGTGCAATGGAAAAGTTTGTTGGAAAAGTACATGGAAGATTTTGATATAAAAGAAAAGAAGAAAGTATTTGGACAAAACGCCACGCAATTTTATAATTTATAAC
>JAEYVW010000371.1 GCA_023429365.1 Bacteroidota bacterium | reverse complement strand
GTATGGTATATATAAACCATTGATCCATATTTGATTCGTTGATTGGCATACCTGTTGGTGAAATCCAAGGCAGCCATCAACACTGAATTTAAAAGAGAATGTTTAAGAACTATTTTACGATAGCACTCCGCCATTTCAGGCACAATAAGATTTTTACGCTGATCAATATTGCGGGGTTGGGCATTGGGATCAGTGCGTCCCTGGTTATTTATCTTATCGTTCAATATGAGTATAGCTTTGAAAAATTTCACAAAGATGGGGACCAGATATACAGGGTCGTGTCGAAAATTGAGTTTCCCGATCTTACCATACACAATTCCGGTGTACCAGTGCCTACGGCAAAAGCTACGCGTGATGAATTGACGGGTATTGAAGCGGTCACGCATTTTATTGAAGCCAGGGTTGACCAGGTGGCGGTACCATCGCCGGGAAGTGAAACACAGGCAGTATTTAAGAAACAGAAAGACATTATTTATGCAGATCCGGATTATTTTAAAGTTTTTGAATACACCTGGCTGGCCGGATCTTCGCAAACGGCCTTAAAGGATCCCTTCCAGGTGGTGTTGACAGAAAGCAGGGCGCGGGCATATTTTGCATCCCTACCAGCAAATGAAATTTTGGGACGCGACATTATTTACGATGATACAATCAGGGCAAGCGTTGCCGGCATCATTAAAGACTTTGAATCGCCTACTGATTTTTTATTTAAAGAGTTTGTCTCCCATGCTACTGTTGAGCATACAGGTTTGAAACATCACTGGGGTTGGGAAGACTGGGGAAGTATTAATTCCAGTTCTCAAATGTTCGTCAAGCTCGGTAAAGGCACGAGTCCAACCCAGGTCGAGACCCAGTTGGCTGCCTTACGGAATAAACACCGGCAACGTGGTAAGGACTCTGGAGAAAAAGACGATACCAGGCATTTATTACAACCACTCAGGGAACTTCATTTCAATTCAGACTATGATACTTTCGGGGAACGGCAGGCACACAAGCCAACCCTTTATGGATTACTTGCCGTGGCTACGTTTTTATTATTACTGGGTTGTATCAACTTTATCAATTTAACGACGGCACAGTCGGCACATCGTGCAAAAGAGATCGGGATCAGGAAAACCATGGGTAGCGGGAAGAGGGAGCTGGTGTTCCAGTTTTTATCCGAAACTTTCGTGCTGGCCTTGCTGGCAACGATCCTGTCAGTAATGATCACCCCCTGGCTGCTACGCATCTTTAGCGATTTCATTCCCCCGGGTATTGATTTTTCTTCAATTAACCAGCCGCATGTTTGGCTTTTCCTGGCTGCTACCATTGTGGTGGTGACTATCCTCGCCGGACTCTACCCGGCATTCATCCTCACAAGGTTTAAGCCAGTGACGGTTTTGAAAAACCAGGCACATAGTGAAACAGGGCAAACCAGGAAACTATGGTTGCGGAAAGTGTTGACTGTCGCCCAGTTTGTGATAGCACAATTTTTGGTAATTGCAACGCTGGTAGTTAGCAAACAGGTGCATTATTCACTTAACAAGGATCTTGGATATAAAAAGGATGCTATTGTTCACTTTGACGCACATCGTAATGTTTTTTCAAAAGATGTCGATAACCGACGATTTGCTTTATTGCAAAAACTGAAATCAATTCCTGAAATTGAAAAAATAAGTTTAGGTGGATCAACACCCGCGTCCGGAAATACCTCCACGACGACGATGAAATTTTCCGGCGGTGATAAGATAGTAGAAACCATGGTAGAGGTGAAATATGCTGACACCAGTTATTTTGGCCTGTATAAAATGAAACTTCTTGCCGGAAAAAATCTTCAGCCAAGTGATACACTCAGGGAATATGTGATCAATGAGACCTATGCGAAAATGCTCGGTTTTGAAAATCCACAGGATGCTATTGGCCAGCATATCGAAAGAGGATTCTTAGTGCCGATTACCGGTGTTATTGCAGATTTTCATACCAAGTCTACACATCAACCTATCAAGCCGCTGGCTTATTCTTCTGCTTCCCGCTCACATTATACCTTTCACCTGGCCTTGCAACCGCCGGGCGATGATGGTTTAGTATGGAAGCAGGCGCTGGCAAAAGTTGAAAAAGCGTATAAAGAGATTTATCCCGACAATGATTTTAGTTATAAATTTTATGATGAAAGCATCGCCGCATTTTACAAATCAGAACAGAATATTTCCCGACTGTTGAGATGGTCGGCCGGGCTTTGCATATTTATCAGTTGCCTGGGGCTGCTGGGTCTGGTCATCTATATTACGAATACCCGTACCAAGGAAATTGGAGTCAGGAAGGTATTGGGTGCATCGGTAACACAGATCGTTTCCCTGCTATCAAAGGATTTTGTTATTCTTGTACTGATCGCTTTCCTGATTACGCTTCCCCTTGCCTGGTGGGCTATGAACCATTGGCTACAGGATTTTGTCTATCGCACAACCCTCAGTTGGTGGATATTTGCGATCACTGGAGCAGGGATGGTGTTGCTGGCTCTGTTGATCCTGTCATTTAGAACGGTCAGGTCGGCCATGGAAAACCCTGTATATACATTAAGAGATGAATAAACGATAAAATGGCATTAACCAAAAAGACAAACAAATAATATCATGCTGGAATTGAAACATATTTATAAGTGGGTGAATACAGGTAATAACCGCACATTTATATTAAAGGATATCAATCTTACCGTAAATGAAGGTGAGTTCCTCTCAATCATGGGTCCTTCAGGTTCAGGCAAGTCAACCCTGTTGAATGTGATCGGGATGCTCGATGAGTTTAATGAAGGCGAATACAACTTCCTGCATGAGTCGGTTCACAAACTAAAGGAAAAGCAACGATCTGGCTTATACAAGCAGTATATCGGCTTTGTATTCCAGGCATACCATCTTATTGATGAATTGACGGTTTATGAAAACATCGAGACGCCGCTGATCTACCAGAATATAAAAGGATCGGAGCGTAAGGCGCTGGTAGCCGACATGCTCGACAGGTTTAATATAGTCGGTAAGAAAGATTTATTCCCCACCCAGCTTTCCGGCGGCCAGCAACAGCTGGTGGGAATTGCCCGGGCATTGATCGCGAAACCAAAATTATTACTGGCAGATGAGCCTACAGGTAATCTTAACTCAAAGCAGGGTGAGGAGATCATGGATTTGTTTCGCCAGCTGAATAACGAGGGTGTTACCATCATTCAGGTTACCCACTCCGAAAAGAATGCATCGTACGGTAAAAGAATTATCCACCTGCTCGACGGGATGATCGAAAAGAGAGTGGAGGTCACTGAATAGAATGACCGGTTTGAGTCAATGCTGGTCATCAAATAAGAAAGAAAAAATGAACAAGAAAAATTTATTAGTGTCTATCATGGTGGTGTTTTCACTGCCGGTATTGTCACAGAAGATCATGACGTTAAGGGAATGTGTGGAAACTGGTATCTCCAACAATTTTGACGTCCAACAGCGTCAGTTGCAGGCCGAGCGGGATGAGGCAAACTGGAAGCAGTCGAAGCTCAATATGCTACCGGACCTAAATGCCGGGGCGGGGCATAGTTTTAACCAGGGACGTAGTATTGATCCCTTTACCAATTCGCCGGTTACACAATCGTTCAACTCGTCAAATTATAGCGTGGGTAGCGGCGTGGTATTATTTAACGGCCTTGCTATTCAGAATTCAATCAAGCAAAATTCATTTGCTTACCAGGCCTCTAAAATGGATTGGCAGCAGGAAAAAGATAACCTGACCATTAATATTATCCTGGCTTATCTCGAGGTATTGAGTAGTTCAGATCAACTGGAACAGGCTAAGAGCCAGGCCACGCTATCTGGCGAACAGGTGAAAAGATTAGAGGTGCTTAACAGGGAAGGTGCGATCAGGCCCTCTGACCTTTCTGATCTGAGGGGGCAATTTGCAAGTGATCAACTGTCGATCATCACGATCCAAAATGCGCTGGAGTCGGCCAGGATCAGGCTTGCAGGCCTGATGAATGTACCTTATGATAAAAATGTTGTATTAGAGAAGATAGAACCTGAATCATTCGCGGCCAGATATGAAGATACTCCTGATAAAATTTATGAAACCGCTCTTCAGGAACTAGCCATGGTAAAAGCTGCTGAATACAGGCAGCTAAGCGCTGCCCGTGCGATAAAAGTAGCAAGAGGACAACTTTTCCCGAGACTTACTTTCAATGGTAACGCATTTACCAACTATTCCAGCGTGGCCATGCAGAGCAGGTATATTAATACCACTGACAGGACTTCCGAGGACTACGTCATGGTCAACGGGACGCAGGTGCCAGTCGTTTACAAACAGGACAATTTCAACGTGAGTAAAATTAATTATAATGACCAGTTGAATAATAACCTCTATACTTCGTTTGGCTTCAACCTCAACATCCCGATCTTCAACTCGCTTCAGCAGCGCAATAGGATAAGACAGGCGAGGATCAATTTCAAGAACACGGAGCTTTTGGTAAAAACGACCAAGACCCAGTTGAGCCAGGCCATCGACCAGGCCTACGTCAATATGAACACCGCTGCAGAGCGCTATAAAACGATTGTTTCGCAGGTAGAAGCGTTTGAAGAATCCTTCAGGGCTGCAGGTATCCGTTTTGATTCGGGTGTTGGAAATTCGATTGACTACCTCACGGCAAAGAATAATCTCGACCGGGCTAATACTAACCTTATTATTGCCAAATATGATTATGTGCTGAGGACGAAGATCCTTGATTATTACCAGGGGAAGCAGTTGTGGTAGGGAGTGGTGAGGTGAATAGTGAGTGGTGAGTCGTGAGTGGTGGGGTTCAATAACAGCACTCAATTCAGTTGGAATGCTGATCGTAGTTCACAGCCTTTACCGGGTGCTGAATCGATTTCAAGCTGGCCATTAAACATGTTTAAGCGGCTCCTGATGTTTTTGAGGCCTATACCGGTAACCAGTTTATCGGGTTCGAAGCCGATACCATCATCGGTGATCCTAACCACAGCTG
>JAEYVW010000347.1 GCA_023429365.1 Bacteroidota bacterium | reverse complement strand
GGTTATACCTGCTAAACTCCTGGCTCATCTTTTCCGCATTCGTCCTGTAAGTGGTATCAGATAAGATCAATTGAGTTGCTTTACGTATCTGGGCAGGCTTTGGCTTTTCTGTGCGCAGGTTGATCCCAAGTTTGAAATAACCAATCCGTGCACAGATCTCGTTCTTACCCTCATGAACACCCGCTACTACCATGGGCAGGGCATTCTGAATGCCGAGCATCACACCACCATAACCACCGTTGGTGATATAGGCATTGGCTTAAGGCATCACTTGGTCAAAGGGAATAAAATCTTCGATGATAATATTGCGTTGGGGGAATCTCTGTCTCAGTTCCTCGGTCATGGAGCCCCCCGTGGTGCACACAACCAAGACATCCGTTCCTTTGAAAGCCTCCAGCGTAGGAACCAGTAATTTTTCAACATCACCTTCCACCGTGCCCTGGGTAACCAGGATCACGTTGTTGAATTGCGATAAGCGTGGATCATACCAGCTGGCTGATTTCTTAGAAGAATAAGGTAACAAAGACCCAATGAACCTCACATTCCGGCTCATATCACTGCGATGGTATTCAAATCCCGGTGTACCGCTTTGCAGGTATAGATCGGAAGCTTTTACTGAGATGTCGAAAATGAATGTGTGACCCCAATCCACTCCGAATTTGCCCAGCATTTCATGTGTCACCTTATTGGCCCTGCGAAACAGGACCCTGTTTGTGATATACCTGAGAAAAGCCTGGCGAAGTTTTCCAAATGTGGTGTAAGACGGCGTCATACCGAGCCCGGTGGGTGGCAGATCGCGGGAGTTTTCCATCAATGGCGCAATACCGACTCCTACAACCGGAACACCAAATACTTTTTTTACCAGCGGAATGGCAGTAAACGTACATTCAGCTATGACCAGGTCGAAGGGAAACTCTTTCCTGATCTCTTTCATATCGGCAACGAATTTTGGCGCCTGTTTGACAAAAACATGAATGAGGTCAAAAACGAGTTTTTTGATCTTATTGTTGATCTTTTCTCTTTCTGGAACAAGTTCAGCGAGGTTATCGCCGGTAAAATCCATAGCGTTTACATAGGGATAGAACGGGATACCGAGTTTCGCGATCTTTTCAGAATAGCTCATCCCGGTGTACCATCTTACATCGCATCCAAGTTGCTGAAGGTGTTTGGCAAGACCCGTTAATGGACTCACATGTCCTTCGGCCGGCATGCTGGCAAACAGAATCCGTTTGCCGATTAGCGCTTCCACGTTGTCACGGTTCATGATTTAAAAAAGGTTTAATGGTTAATGTTTCGAATAGACTGTAAATATGCACACAAACCTTTGCGTAAAGGAAGAGCGGATTGGATGAGTTGTTTTGATACCTGCACCAATTGCGATGGGCCGGCAATTTCCGATGCAGTTCATGCCCGGTTTTTATCATTGCATCCCGGCAGGCTGCCACTTCATGACTACAAATACTCAATTTGTATCATCATTGGTTATATTTGATATTACCTAAAATTTGTGGCGTAGGTGAAAATAACCGGTCTCTATATCTTTATTTTTTTAATATCAACCTTCCACCTGGCTGCGCAACAGGCCAGGCAATATTCCTTTACCCATTATGGCACTGCAACGGGACTTCTCTCCAATGAAACCACCTGCAGTATACAGGATGAGCAGGGTTTTATCTGGATCGGCACCAACCGTGGATTGCAACGTTTCGACGGGCACCGCTACCTGAACTTTGTACATAGTAAAGACAACTCCCGCTCAATTCCCCACAACTATATCTTTCAGCTCCTGGTCGACAATAAAAACAACCTTTGGATCCTGACCGGTGATGGTAAGGTGGGCGTATTTGATACAAAATGGTTCGAGTACAGGGAGACACCGGTTGTGGTTAAAAATCCCAAAGTACTCACGATTGAGCGGGAGCTGATCCTGGATGAGCAGGGTAATTTGATGATCGTATTTCACAACAATGAAATCGTGACCTGGAACCCGGGAACCAAGGAATTTTCCGCCGCTTATAATTTTATCCCGATACCAGCAGACTGGCCTGCCGTAGACATTAAACAACAACCCGGTACCAAAAAATACTGGATCGGGCGCCGCGACGGACTGGTGATCTATAACCACGAAACCGGCAACATGAGTTACTGGGGCAATAATGTGGAGAAAGAACCGATCATCGATACCTGGGGTAAAGTGCCCGTACCCAACTATTTTCATTTTGACCAGCAGGGCCGTGTATGGTTTGATACCTGGCTGGGTGCTCCTACCATCTTTGCGTATGATTTAAAGAAAAACGAAATCGTACTGGAGCGACATGATCTTTTATCCATTATTGAAGGATATCACGAAACCAAAGGATTTCTAGAAAGAAAGGATGGGTCAATCTGGGTAAAGGGTCTTAATGTTTTTGCGCAATACCTGGAAAAGGAAAAAAGGTTTCAGGCGGTTTATAATGGATATCAAAATGAACAAAGTATCGAATTTGACCGGGTAAACCATCTCTACGAAGACCGGGACGAAAATGTGTGGGTGTCGACCAACAATAACGGGCTCTATTTCTTTAATCCCTCAGAGCAGTTCTTTACCAATATCCGGCATATCGACCGCAATAGCCATCTCCCGGGAAAAGGAGCAATGCTTTCTTTTATGCTAACGCGCCAGGGCACACTACTCGCAGGAGCCTGGGGCGAAGGTCTTTACCGCTACGATAGTAATTACAGAATGGTTCCACTGGGTATTCGCGGGATTAACGAAAAATCATCGCCCTGGGTCTGGAGTATGTGTATTTCGCCAGACAGCAATACGATCTGGATGGGTGCACAGCCCGGCATTTACGAACTGGATCAGCGTACACAGAGTGTCAAAGTTCATCACCCCGCTGTGTTAAAAGACAGGACGATCCGTCAGGTCGGCATGGACCGATTGGGTAATCTTTGGATCGGCACCCAAAGCCTCGGCATCTTTAAATGGACCGCTGAAAAGGGAAGAAAAAAATTTGATGATGGATTGAAGCAGTTCCCGACGCTATCCTCAGGACAGATCCTGAAAATTTATACCTGCAAAAAAGGATATGTGTGGGTGGGCACCTCCGATCTTGGCTTATATGCGATCGATCCTGCAACCGATAAAATTGTTTTTCATTTCGGCACTACCGAACCACCGGAAAGAAGATTGCTGAGTGATAACGCGGTATCGGTGATCCAGTATGATGACACAACGATGGTGATCGCGGCCCGGGGACTTCACGTCTTCAATACAAAAACCGGTAAAATGGTGAGGTCGATCACCATGCCCGAGTCGGTAACCGGTAACCTGGCATCGATGGAAAAGGATGATAATGGTTACATCTGGCTTTCGCTTTCTGACGGACTTTACAGGGTGAACCTGCGCAATGAGATATTTATACATTTCGATCGTATAGATGGGATCATGAATGATCATTTTGTAGAAGCCGCTTCCTATCGTTTACCAGGTGGCCGGTTGATCTTTGGCTGCGATAACCAGTTGATCCTATTTGATCCACTACGTGTGATGCTCAATGAGCCGGCGCCGGATGTGGTGGTAAGCGGATTTAAACTCCGTAACCAACCCCTGCTGGTGGATTCACTGTTGAGTAATGAACGTATCGAACTCGGAGCAGAAGATAATACGATCGCCATTGAATTTTCGGGATTGGGTTACGGCCGGGCCTACATAATCAAATACAAACTCGAAGGACTCGATAAGGACTGGGTGCTGGCCGACAAAAGCAACCAGGCTGTGTATTCCTATATGCCAACAGGCGACTATACTTTCCTGATGAAAAGTGAGGATGCTGATGGTAATCCTTCAAAAAATATTACCAAACTGTTCATCCGCGTAAAGCCACCATTCTGGAAAACCTGGTGGTTTCTCGGCCTGGCGATCTTTGCGACCGTAGGACTGGTGTATTGGATCGACAAACAAAGAACACAAAAGATCCGTGCGACGGAAAGCATACGCACCCGCATTGCCACCAGTCTCACCGAAGACATGAGCAATTCGCTGGCCAGCATCAATATCTCCAGCGAACTAGCCAAAACAAAAATTGATTCTGACACCGGCCGTACCAAGGAATATATCGCCCAGATCAGCGATGCCAGCAACAGGATGGTTCAGTCGATGTACGATATGGTGTGGAGCATCAACCCCGGCAACGATACCCTGCCGGATACAATTGCGAGGATGAGAGAATTCGCCATCGAGATCGAAAACACCTTCGACCTCGTGATTGTGTTTGACATTGATCCCAGGGTGATGAAGCTGAAACTGGATATGGAATACAGGTATGAGATTCTGTCCATTTTCAAGGAAGCCGTGACAAATGTGGCACGTCATGCCAACGCCCGGCATGTGCAAATCAGCCTGCGCCTGCGCAATTCTAAACTGATCATGCTGGTTGAAGATGATGGCAAAGGTTTTGACCTGGAAACCGGTCTCCTGGGACGTGGTATCAGCGATATGCGACGTCGCGCCTCTGCTATTGACGCTTCATTCTATATCGAGTCAAATGTAAATACCGGAAGTATTGTCAAACTGGAGGTGAATGTTTGATTAGCTGAAATGATGGAAAATTAATACCAGTAAGGTTTCAATGATGCAACATCCTTATTTGCCCATCCATTTTTTAAAGTCGGCTACCTTCTCACGGCTCACCAGTGACTCTTTATCCACCGATGGTTTGAGCGTAAGCAAAAGCCTGTTGCCAAAATAATCGTGTATCTGGTCGATACTTGCAATGGAGACGTAAAATGAGCGGCTGATGCGGAAATATTTATCAGGATCGAGCATCTCTTCCAGTTCATCCATGGTGTAGTCGACCACGTATTTTTTGTTGTCGTTGGTCTTAAAAAAGTTTAGCCTGCCATCACTATAGAAATAGGCGATATCCTGCACTTCAATACTGATCAGTTTTTGTGCATGCTTCACCAGGAACCTCTTCCTGAATTCTTTGGGTTGAAGCTTTTGTTTGAGCTCCTTTACCAGGTTGTCTACGTTCAGCGGATCCGAACTGCCACTGCTGCCGACGCTATACATCACCTGCAGGTTCTTCAATTTGTTTAGTGCGGCTTCGAGGTCTTCTTTCTGGACCGGCTTGAGGAGATAATCGACGCTATTAACTTTGAATGCCTTTAATGCATACTCATCGTAAGAAGTAGTGAAGATCACCGTGCTTTTCACTTCCACTTTGTCAAAAATCTCAAAGCTTTGTCCATCAGCCAGTTCAATATCCATCAGGATCAGGTCGGGAGCGGGATTTGATTCAAGCCAGTTTACCGATGAGCGGATACTATCAGCTACGCCAACCACTTCCGCGGTGCTGTCGACTGATTCCAATGTTTTCCTGAGCTTTTTGACTGCCAGTTCTTCGTCTTCGATGATTAAGACCTTCATGGTTTTCGTTTTTTGGTGTGTGAGGGCAAGATACAGCAGGTTGCGCTACCGTAAAAGTGCGAATCGCCTGTTTGGGTAAAATCAGGTGATGAACTGCTGTTTTCGAGTATAAATTGTAAAGGATTTTCAGGCTATGGCTGGATCAGGGGCACCACCACTGCGAACTCCTTCCCATCGTCCCGCACGCTGATCTCCTCCTTTTTCATCAGGCGGTATTTCTTGACGATATTGGTCAGCCCCACCTTGTTGGATGATACCATCCTGTCCTTACGCTGCAGGTTATTGGTCACCACCAGTTTGCCGCTATTCGTTGTCATGATCAGGATATGAAGCGGGCTGTCTTTCAGGATCATATTATGTTTCACCGCGTTCTCAACCAGCATCTGCAGGGTAAGCGGCGGGATCTGGTACTCATAATATCGCTCGTTGATCCGGGTTTCCATTTCCAATCCGTCGCCATACCTGGTTTTCAAAAGGTGAAAATAAGAGTGAATGAACTGCATCTCCGATTCGAGGGTGGTTAGCCCTTCCTCGTTGGTCCGCAACAGGTAGCGGTACACCTTGCTCATTTCATCTAGGAATTTCTCCGCTTTCTCTGCATCCACGCTGATCAATGAAGACAGCGAGTTGAGGCTGTTGAAAAGAAAATGCGGGTTTACCTGTCCTTTGAGCCCTTCGAGCTGGCTTTGAAGATTTTCTCTTTTTAGATTATCAGTTTCGTCCACCACTTCACGCCATTTTTCATAAAAAGCGGCGCCCTCGTTGAAACTGGTAGCCAGCAGGTTGCACACGACGCCCACCACCAGCACCCAGGGATAGTTTTTCATGATCACGGGCATTCCCCGGAAGCCGATATAATCGAAACCAAAGAATAAGATCGTGATCGCCGCCACCGTGATCGCGATAAATCCAAGTAGTTCGAGGCCAATGCGCTTAAAGGTCTGGCTGTACTCGGGGTAGCGGTTCAGTAAAATGGTCGCTACCATACTGCAAAGGATGTATACGATGAGTACCAGCGTTATGGTAATAATAGTGGGTAAAAAGAAGTTCCGCCATTTCTCGAAGTAAACCGACCCAAAAATGAAGTAATTAATGGTAATAGCCACCGGCGGAAGGATCAGCATCCCGATAAGCCGTTCCTTACTATTATGGCTCAACGTTTTCATATTGTAAAATAATCCAGTCATGCGGCTATATCTAAATTATTTGATTGAAATCATTACCCCCCCTGCCGCGACATGGATTGCGAATTAAAGGGATGAACTGTGATTTTGGGTGGATGGATTGCAGATGCCCCGAAAAAAATCCTAAAACGAATAAATCGCAGATTCAGGCAGCCGATTCCTGTATCCCCAATAGTAGTGAGAGTTTCCACCCGCTTAGGCGATTGTCAAAAGCCTGAATCGAACGCAAATTTGCATCACGTTTGACGAACAACCAATTCAACCATATTCAACAACATTCAACAACATTAAACTTTAACATTAAACCTTAAATCATGAAACAAAAACTATCCCTTTTATTACTGGCGCTTACGATTGGTTTGCTGCCGGTATTAGCCAACGAACCTGCCCGGGTGATCCTGAACGCAGGAAATGTAGAACACATCAATGTATCGGGTGATATGGAGATCGTCCTGTTGCAGGCACCGGCCAACGAACATTCGGTCATTATGGGTGACGACGCTTCCGAGCGAATCAACCTTCTTCTGAACAACAAATCTCTCTTTATCACGGACAGGGGTTTGTTTTCCAAAGAGAAAACCGTTGTTTATCTCTACGTCAATAACCTTAAGACGCTTACCGTTGAAGGAACGAGCAATGTAAAGACGGTCGGTTCGCTTACCACGGCCAAACTGGACGTTTATGTAGATGGCACCTCCAAAGTGCATATCCGCACGATGGGCACCGTGGAAGCACATGGACTCAACGATTCTGAAATCCAGGTAAAATACCTCAGTAACGGTACAATAAGCAAACGCGCTTATTGATGGGGACATACGGGTGATTTAAAAATATCCTTTCCATTCGTGAAAGGGTATTTTTATTTTTTATGACCTTTACGCAGCTGATGAGAATACTCTTCGCATACATCATACTTCTTTCGGGCCTGGTTGTGCAGGCACAACCGCTATCACTTTATTTCCGCAATCTCAATACCAGCCACGGGCTTTCACACAACAAGGTCAATTGCATAATCCAGGATCAGCGTGGTTTTGTCTGGCTGGGTACCGACGATGGTCTGAACCGATATGATGGATATCGGTTTGAAATATTCAGACATTCGCCATCCAATTCCGCCAGCATCTCCGGCAATATCATCACCGACCTGCTGGAAGACAAATCAGGTGTGATCTGGATCGCCACGGCTGATGGCGGTTTGACAAGATACGATTACCGAATGCCACCTTCCTCGCAATTCCGGCAGTTCAAGCATTCTACATCCGATACTAATTCCATACCGGCCAACGTGATCAATGCAATGGTTGAAGATCAACAAGGAAATCTTTGGCTGGCGACCAGTGGTCATGGTATCCTTCGGTTCGATCCCCGATCTGAAATTTTTAGCCAACCCGTCCAGCGCCGATCCAGGACATACCTCGACCTGGCTATTGGTCCCAACGGTGAAATCTGGGCGGGCCGGCAGGGCGGCGGCCTTTTAAAGATCAATCCATCCACACTGGCTTTTGAAGAAGACCCAAGATATAATGATGTATATGCCAGGTTGCCACACCAGACTGTGTCAACGCTTTTCAAAGACAGTAAGAATAATATGTGGATCGGGTCATGGGATAAAGTAGTGTACCGGGTATCACCCGATAAGAAGGAGGAAGTTTTTGGACCCGGCGCCGAACCTCTTTCATTCCCGGGCGATGATCCGCTCGCCTTCGCGGAAGACAAACACGAACATATCTGGATCGGTGGCCAATACGAGGGATTGCACATGTTCCACCCCGCGACAAAGAAATTTTTCCAATTCAAACACGATCCCGCCAGGGAAGGTTCATTAGCCGACAACAGGGTCAATTGTATTTATATAGATGATGCGGGCATAGTCTGGATTGGTACCACCAGGGGGGTGAGCGTTTATAATCCTTTGCTACAAAAATTCCAGCAGACCTTTTTGCCGGAAACCTCAGAGACTAAGACGATATACGATTTCTTAATTGATGAAAACGGTGACCTGCTGATAGGAACAAGCCAGGGTATTTTTCGTAAAAACAAAAAAGATGGTTCGTTTCAACATTTTCCCATCAAATACAAGGGCGAAGAACTGGCTGTCACTAAATTTTTCCGCGATGAAAATTCAAATCTTTACATCGGTACCGACTTCTCACTGTTCAGGCTCACCCAACCCGGTTTTGTACCGCAAATACTCCCTAATACAGAAAAAGATATCGTGATGAGCAGGATCATCGAATCAAGGGTGGTGTCGATGGTCACGGATACCATTGAAGACCATCCGGTATTGATGGTAGCGCCATACGGTCACTATCTCACCTACTACGATTTCACAACAGCACAATGGGTTTCCCGACAGGATAGCGTCAGGCAGATCATCAAAAATTTCAATTTAAGAGACAACCTCGTCAGGAAATTTTATAAAACACGGAGCGGACAGATCTGGATTGCCACCACCAAAAATGGATTGGGTGAGTGGATAAATCATTCCATGCCAACCATACAATATTATAACAATATCCCTGGCGATAACCGGAGCATTAGCAATAACAATATCTATGACATGGTGGAAGACGCAAAGGGTAACCTGTGGGTAAGTACCTATGGCGGGGGGCTACATTATTTTAATACAAAAACCAAAACCTTCGAACACATCACAGCCTCACATAACCTGGCTGAAGGCATACAAATTGACGACAAAGGAAATGTATGGGTGATCGCCAATGGAAATTTACATAAATACGATCCCTATCATAAATCATACACCACTTACCAGTTGCCCGACCTGGAGAAATCAGGCGGGGCGAAAGGATATATTTTTAAAGATGAAAAGGGAAAGTTTTATCTCGCGGGACTGAATTACTATATCTCTTTCCAGCCAGGCGCGATAAGAGATATCAATGAACAACCAAAAGTTTTTCTTACCGATTTTAAGATTTTCAATAACTCTCATAGTCACCTTCTTTTTGAAAAGCAAATCGTTCTGAAATACGACGAAAACTTCTTCTCCATCGAATTTGCCGCCCCGGCTTTCCAGGCAGGTTATCCAGTACAATATTCGCACAAACTGGAAGGTGTGGATGATAACTGGGTCTCTGATGGCACAGGTAACCAGGTCAACTATACCAATCTCGACGATGGTGAATATATATTTAAGGTAAGAGCGACCAATAAGCCGGGTGCCTGGGGTGCCGAGGTTGCTTCCATCCGGATCCGCATCAAACCACCGGTTTGGAAGACCTGGTGGTTTTATACCCTCGCGGCTGCTATCATCTCCATCGGTGTGTATGCGATCTATCGCTATCGCATCAATGAACTGCTGAAACGGCAAAATATCCGAAATAAGATTGCGCAGGACCTGCACGACAATGTAGGATCGACCCTTAGCAGTATTTCGGTTTATAGCCAGGTGGCCAAGATCTATAAGGAACAAAACCGCATGGAGCCCTTACAGGACACCCTGGAAAAGATCAGCGCCACGTCCAGTGAAATGATCTCCGAAATGAATGATATCGTGTGGGCCATCAATCCCCGCAATGATAATATGGCCACCATACTGCAACGAATGGAATCCTTTGCCCGGCCGCTGCTGGCTTCGCAGGAGATCAAATTCCATTTCAGCTATGAACTGAGTGTACAGCACCTGCACCTGGAAATGGATAAACGCAAGAACTTCTATCTCATTTTCAAGGAAGCGATCAATAACGCTCTAAAATATTCGGGTTGTAAAAATATATGGGTAGAGATCAGTACCCTGCATCACGTATTGAAGATATCCGTGAAAGATGACGGCAAAGGTTTTGATATCCACCAGGCAAAGTCAACAGCCAGCCTCGCCGGCAATGGGATGCAAAATATGCAGATGCGTGCGAGGGAGATGAAGGGCAACTGCAGGATCGAATCGGAACCCGGCAATGGCACAATAGTGACATTAAGTTTCCCTATCCCCTGATTTGGGGATTGCCACAGGCAATTTTTACCAGAACTTTATATAAACATTCATACATGAGCCTGCGCATCGCCATATTCGACGACAACAAAAACATCCGGGAAAGCATCAGTCTTTTATTGGACACTGTTCCCCAGTTCGAAGTGGTGGGATCTTTCAGCCATGTACTGGATTGCATTGATGATATGCGGGAAGCCAAACCCGATATCGTACTGATGGATATAGAAATGCCGGGCATGACGGGAATCGAAGCCGTTTCCCTGATCAAAAAAGAATTTCCCCACGTACAGGTATTGATGCAAACGGTGTTTGAGGATGATGACCGCGTATTCGATTCGATCTGCGCCGGAGCATCGGGTTATATTTTGAAAAATTTTCTGAATACAAAACTCGTTGACTCGATAAATGAATTACAATACGGTGGTTCACCCATGAGCCCTTCCATCGCCAGGAAGGTGCTAAATAAAATGCAATCCGTTTCTTCAGTCATCAAACCCGAAGAAGCACCCGACTATCATCTTACGGCTAGGGAAAAGGAAGTGCTGTCCTGCCTGGTCAATGGACTTAGCTATAAGATGATCGGCGCCGAACTCAATATCAGTTATGAAACCGTACGTTCGCATGTAAAAAAGATTTACGAAAAATTACATGTCGCTTCCCTCACTGAAGTTGTAGCCAAAGCGATCAATCAAAGGATTGTATAAGGCAAACTCTACTCATATTCCAGGCCAAACAATTTCCCCCACTTTAGGTTACTCGTACGTCATTTTCGGTTATTGTAATCCTGTCTGTAAGCGGCCAATTTTACGCCTCAATAAAATTAGACAGACATGAACAAGATTTTTGTATTGATCACAACATTGATGATGATCATTACCTCCTGCGACAGGAAAAACGAGTCAACAAATGAAAAAGAAAAAATTCCAGGCACTGTAGTTCTGGAGTGGAATGAAATTGCATACCATGCATTTGGTGGAACCAGTTACCAGCACTCCCTGATGGCGTCCCGCATCAATGCCATGACTCAAATCGCGATCCATGACGCGATCAATGCCATACAACCCAGGTACCAGGTATATGCTTTTACCGGAACCGATGCGGGAGCTGACCCGATAGCGGCAGCAGCCAGTGCGGCTCATACCGTGTTAGTGCACGAGATCCCCGGCAAAAAGGATTATCTCGATTCAGCTTTACAGGCGTCGATACTGGTTATACCGGAATCTGATGCAAAGGCCCGCGGTATTCAACTGGGTAAACAGGCCGGAGAAGCTATCCTCGCGGCAAGAGATAATGATGGATCTGCCGGCGAAGTGGTTGGAAATATCCCTCCTTCCAATACACCAGGTGTATACCAGGCTGTGCCGCCCTTTGGTTTTGTATTTGCACCGCATTGGGAAAATATCAAGTTATTCTCCCTGCAAAACAAATCACAATTCCGCCCGGAAGCTCCCCCGGCGATCACCAGTGAAGACTATGCTACCAGTTTTAATGAAGTAAAGGAAACCGGTAAACTCAAGGGTGCTTCCCGCACTGCTGACCAGACGGCGTATACACAATTCTGGTATGAATTTTCAGAAGCAGGCTGGAATCGAATTGCACGTGTTGTGGCGATCAGCAAGAACCTCGACCTGTATGAAGCAGCGCGACTGTTAGCCCTTGTTGATATCGCACTTGCTGATGCCTATACAGCCGGCTGGGATGCAAAGTTCTACTATAATTTCTGGCGTCCTTTCACAGCTATTCGTAACGCCGCGAACGATAACAATAACTACACCATGCCTGATGAGCAATGGGAACCAGCTGCGCCGACGCCGCCAGTTCAGGACTACCCGTCCACACACAGCGCATTGGGAAATGCTGCGGCAACGGTGATGGCGCGGATCCTGGGTGATAACACAAAATTCAGTTTTTCATCTCCCACAACTGTACCTGCCGGCAACAGCAGGAGCTTTACCAGTTTTAGCCAGGCAGCAGATGAAAATGCCGACTCGAGGGTAAGAGGTGGTATACATTTCCGCTTTGCCTGTGAAGCAGGTCAGGAGCTTGGAAATAAAATCGGGAACTGGGTGGTAGAAACCAAACTTAAACCTTTGCAATAAAAATAAAAAGCCAGGACGTCTTTAATGTCCTGGCTTCTTTTGGATATGCTTTCAAGCAAATTATTTCTTTCCGATACGATACAGTCTACCCTCATC
>JAEYVW010000328.1 GCA_023429365.1 Bacteroidota bacterium | reverse complement strand
ATGATCACCGAAACGATCATTATCAAAATGGCAGCGGGACCAAAACCATGATAAGACAGAGGCATAATTAAAAGTTTAAGTTCCGGCTCTGAAGTTTACTGGAACTTATACTTCAAAACCTACCTGTCAGACCAACACTTCTTCTATCTGTTTAAACCCATCGGCGGGTTTAACATTTTCCCAAAGTATCTTATATATTGACTCCGCAATAGGCATAGGTGCTTCAACGGATTTGTTAATATTATGAATACATTTTGCCGCATTGTATCCTTCTGCCACCATGTTCAGTTCCAGCTGTGCTGCTTTAACGGAATACCCCTTTCCGATCATATTGCCAAAGGTCCGGTTGCGGCTGTGCAGGGAATAACAGGTTACCAGCAGGTCGCCCAGGTACACGGAAGCCGCATAGTTGGGAGTACGCCGGTGAGTAATGGGATCTTCCCCTTCATGTTCGCCCACGACAATATGCTCGGCTCCAAACTCGCGGAGAAAGGAGGCCATTTCATCGGCGCTATTGGCGATATACACGCTTAAAAAATTGTCTCCATAATCCAACCCATGCGCAATCCCCGCACCCAGAGCGTAAATATTCTTCAGCACCGCGGCATATTGTACACCCAGTATATCATGATTGATAATGGTATTAATATAACCGCTTGAAAAATAAGACGCCAATTCCGCGGCTTTAGTTACATCTATACCGGAGATTGTTAAATAGGATAGCTTTTCCGCCGCCACTTCCTCCGCATGGCAGGGGCCCAGTATCGCGAAATAATTTTCAATCGCAAAACCGAATTTTTGTTGCAGGTAGTAGTTAAGTAGGATGTTTTGCTCCGGCAGGATCCCTTTTACCGCGCTGACGATCTTCTTATTTTCAAGATCGGCAGGCTGCAGGTGCCCGATGCTTTGTTCAATATAAGCTGAAGGAATACCGATGATCAAAACTTCAGAAGATCGTATGACGTCATCGATATCACTGGTCATACTGAGCAGTCTTGTATCAAAACTCACGGATTGAAGATAGCTGGGATTGTGGTGTCGCCGGCTGATGAATTCAATGGTCTTTTCATTGCGTATCCACCAGTTCACAGCATGGCCGTTATCTGTCAGTATCTTAACCAATGCTGTCGCCCAACTGCCGCTTCCGATAACACCGAATTTACGAGCCATACGAGTTGAGGTTAAGGGTGAGGGTAAGGTTGAGATCGAGATTGAGGTTGAGGTTGAGGTGATCAACCGATCCAACCTGCTATTTCTTTTCGAACAACTTTTCCTTAGGCACTACATTAACCTTTGACCCGTCTTTCAATGTCTTGCTGACTGCATTGTAAGGGCCAATGACAACCTCTTCACCACCGCTAAGGCCGCTGAGGATCTCGATATAGTTAATATCCTGTATACCAGATTTAACAACGGCTTTCTTAACGGTACCGTCTTTCTGTAATACAAAAACCACTTCTTCCAGTTCATCGGACATAGTCACCGCATTTGACTGGCTTTCCTCGTCGTTACCCATGGCCGATTCCTGTTTTTTATCAGAAAGACTTTTGTCGCTGCCTTTTACCCTCGCATTGACCGCGGTGATCGGTGCTGCCAGAACATTATCCTTGCGACGTGTTTTTATATCGGCATTGGCATTCATACCGGGGCGGAACGGAAATTTTTTGGGCCGGGAAGGATCAATCAGGTCTTTGTATGAGTCACGATCAAGGCGGATCCTTACTTCGTAGTTGGTTACATCATTGGTAGCTGCAACGGCCGCGGTCGCATTGGTACTGCTGGCGATCTGTGTCACGACACCTTTGAATTTGCGGTTGTTGTATGCATCCAGTTCGATATCCGCTGAGTCGCCGATATTCACTTTTACGATATCATTTTCACCCACATCCACCCTTACTTCCATTACGCTCATGTCGGCTACAGTCATCATTTCCGTACCAACATTAAAACTGTTACCCGCGACTCTTTCTCCTTTCTTTACCTTGAGTGAAGAGATCACGCCATCCATCGGTGCTACCAGAGTCGTGCGTCCAAGGTCTTTGTTGGCACGGGTAAGTCCCGTTTGAGCCGCCACAACATTGGCCTGTAATCCCCTGATACTTTGCAACGCTGCATTGTAGTTGGCCTGGGCAGACCGGTAGTTTGTCTCAAACTGTTCGAATTCTGCCTGTGAAATAACTTTTTGATCAAACAACATTTTGTTGCGGTCATATGCCTGTTTGGCCTGGTCGAGCGTTGCCTTTGTAGCTTCAAGCGCAGCCTTACTATTTTCCACAGAGGCCTGCGTTTGTCCTACCTGCGAAGCTGCTTCATCTCTTTGTAATGCATAGATATCTGCAAAAATCCTGGCCAGGACGTCTCCTTTTTTCACACTGTCGCCTTCCTGTACATTCAGCTCTGTGATCTCGCCGGAGATATCCGGGCTGATCTTTACTTCCACTTCGGGATAAATGTTACCACTGGCCGTTACTGTTTCAACAATAGTTCGTTTGCTTACTTTTTCCACCGCCACTTTTTCTCCTTTTCCGTCTTTTCCACCCACCAGTTTTGAGATAATCAATCCAACTACCAGTACGCCTGCAATGATCAGTACCCATTTTAAAGTTTTGTTCATATGTGTAGATCCGTTGAAGCGGATAATTATTTTCCGGCTATGATATTTTAGTTCATTCGCACGGAAGGTTAAAGAATATGTTTGGCCGGGGTTTACAGTTTCAATCCCTGTCCTTTATAAAACTCCAGCAATTTCATTTTAAATACATAGTCAGCCTGGGCCGAGACCATATTGATCTTGGCACGGAATAAATTATTCTGGTTTGTTATCAGGTCGATCGTATTCAATAAACCCACATCGAATCTTTTCTTCGCGAAATCATAGGCCTTCTGCGCGGTCTCTACCGATTTGCTTTGGGCGTTGAATTTTTGCAAAGCGGCTACCGCATTGGCATGTGCCTGGTAAATATCCTGTTTCAGCGTTTTTGAATCCAGTTCTTTCTGAAGTTCTACACTGATCACGTTCAGTTTTGCTTTCTTCCAATTGGTTCGCGCCGCGCCACCATTGAAGATCGGGATATTCAGACTTAGTCCGATTCCCTGGCTGAAGTTGTTATTCAGCTGGCGGAAATAAGTATTTTTTGTAAACGTTGTTGGCACTTCCGTTTGGGTATTGACGATATAATTGGTGCCATTCACGTCGACAAAACCAATAGGTATAACACTATTGATAAAATTTCCCGGAAATAATTTCTGCGCATTGGAATACCTGGAGTCCAGTCCCCCGAAAAGTGAAAGCGCCGGGTACATGCCACCTTTTGCAGCAGCCACATTTTTTATAGCCGCCTGCAGGTTCAGGTCATTTATTTTTTGCTGGGGCATATTGGTAGTAGCCAGCTGGTACACCATCGCGGGATCGAGTTCGGCAAGGGGTTCAACCGGTATCAGCTCAACAGGTGGTATCGCCACATCAAATGCCGCGTCTGCGTCAATATTCAGTAAGGCTTTTAATTGCAAAACAGAAAGAATGTAGTTTGAGTTGGCGGTGATAAGGTTGGCACTATCTGTCGCCAATTGTGTTTCCATTTCGGCCAGGTTCAATTCCGGCAATGCACCCGCGGTTACCTGTTTCCTGATGATATCTACCTGTTCCAGGCTTTGCTTCACCTGTACATCGCTGATCTTGATCTGCTCCGCATTCAGGACGATCTGTAAAAATGCGTTGGCCACATTCAGGGCAATATCATTCTTTGCCTTTTCCACACCTTCCGTATAAGCTTCGGCCTGTAACCTGTTTGCTGCGATGGTGTTCTTCTTGCTGAACCAGTTAAACAGGTCAAGGTTTACATTCAAGGCATGATTGGCAAATAAGATCCGCTCGTTGGTGAATTCGTTTGTAGAGGGGTCGATGGATCGACCAAACTGGTAACCCGAACTATTTTGTAAGAATATGGAAGGGTATTGCGATAATTTGCTTTGCTCGTAAGTCAGGGCAACGATCCTGGCCTGCACGTCTGCCTGGCGAACGGAAATATTGTTTTCAAGCGCATATTCCACACACTCGCGAAGATCCCATTTCTCCGGACCTTGCGCCTTAGCAAACAGGCTCATCAGAAGAAATGAGAACAGGCATGCACCCAGTTTTATAGGAGATTTGATCATTGTGCAAAAATAATTTAATTGAACTCGTGTCAATGCTCTTTTTATTAAACAGGATAAATTTTTTATTCCATGGCAGCGAATGCCTGTTCCAGGTCGGCCACAAGATACGAGGGGTCTTCGAGACCAACATACATTCTCACCGACCGGTGCAGGGGTTGCGATGGATCATACTGAGCCGCGCCAATCGCTGCGCATTTTGGAATCACCAGGGATTCATGCCCGCCCCAGCTGACAGCCATCAGAAAATGGCGCAGCGACTCGCAAAAACGAATGATCTTTTCCCGATCTGTTGTTTTTAAGATAAATGTGAGCAGCCCACCGGCGTCTTTCATCTGTTCCTTAACCAGTTTGTATTGTGCAAAAGATTCATCGAACGGAAAAATCAATGATTCCACTTTCGGATGCTGTTTCAAAAATTTTACAATGATTTTGGTCGACGCGTTGATCCTTTCGAGTCGCATAGGCAATGTTCTCAAACCGCGGATCAGCAGCCAGGCATTGAAAGGTTGTATACCACTGCCGATATTCAGGTATTCACTGTCGAATATCTTTTTGATCATTTTCCGTGATCCGCTCAGTACACCACCCAGCGTGTCGCTATGCCCGCTGATATACTTGGTTGCCGTTTGCATAGCCAGGTCCACGCCCATTTCAATCACGTTTTGCTGCAGGGGTGTACAATAGCTGTTGTCAATAAAGGAAACGATATTAGACGATCGGGCCAGCTTCGTTACGGCACGGATGTCCTGCATTTCAAAACTCCAGCTGTTTGGCGATTCCAGGTAAAACAGCCGGGTATTTGGCTGCTTGGCATTTCTCCAGTTGTCGATATCTGTTCCGTCGATATAGGTAGTGGTGACGCCAAACCGTGGTAAGATGACATCAAACATCTTTTGTGCCCAGGCATAAGGTGAACTTACAGAAACGATATGATCACCAGCACTTACATTTGCCAGCACGCCCGCGAAAATAGCCGCGGCGCCGCTGTTAAAAACAAGACAATCCTCCGCACCATCAAGTGCCGCCAGCTTTTTGCGTAATATGTCAACAGTGGGATTAATTCCACGGCTATAGAGATAACTGCCCATCTCATTTTCAAACGCCCGTTCCAGGTCGGCAACTTTTTTAAAAGCGAAATTGCTGGTCTGGATGATTGGCGGCGCTATAGCCTGGAAATAATCTTCCCTCGATTCTCCCAGTTTGTTTATAATTTCAGAAAATTCCATACATCATTCTTTTTCCGTCGCGGGTCGTAATTTTTTCACTAAAAAATACAGGATCACAAAAAACGCCAGTACACCCAAACCTACCAGGGCTGCGTAATTATTATTGCGATAATCGAGCGCGATACTTATCGCCACAAATAAATAAGCGATAATAAATATGATAGGCAACAAAGGATACAGCTTCATGCTGAAAATACCTGTATCATTTAAATAAGAAGTTCTCTTGCGGATAATAAAAATGCTACCCGCCGACAATGCCATGCCAAAACAATCAAGGAAAATGGTGAAGCTTAAGATCTTATCAAACTCCTGCGCCCAGAAAACGATCAACGCACCAGCGCCTGCAAACAAGGACAGGGCCAATGTTAGCGCTTCCCTGCTGTTTCGTTTAGTAAAGCTTTGCGGCAGAATTTTGTCCTGGCTCATAGCATACATAACCCTGGGATTACTTAGCAGTACGGCATTGATATAAGCCAGCACGCCTAAGAAAATGAATACCGAAACAATCTTTTCCGCCTGCGCACCAAAAACTTTTGCTGCCATGATTGCCGCGATATTTTCACTTGTTTTTAGTTCCTCGAAACCGATCACTTTCACATAAGCGAGGTTGATGAGCATGTACAGGGAAATGATGACAAAGATGCCGATGAAGATACCACGCGGAATATTTTTGTTGGGTTTGTCTATTTCTTCACCAAAGTTGATGGTTTGCTGGTATCCGCCATATGAAAAACTAACGGCAATCAACCCAATGCCAAAAGCTTTGATATATTCCCGCAAAGCCGGCTCCATATCACTACCGATCAGGGGTGACACCGCCGCAGTTTCATTGACTGCGAAAAACAGGGGAGCGATCAATAGCAGCATCATCCCGATCTTGATCGCCATAAGCACGGTTTGTGCACGCGCACTCATTCTTAATCCCAATAAATTGACCGTATAAAAAATAGCGATCGCTACCAGGGCAATGACGATCTGTACAGTTTTTATATAAGCCGCGTTGGCTTCCACCTGCATGTATGCCGCATCCTTGGAGAGCGGGAACAAAACGCTGGAAATATACTCACTTCCCACCAATGCCACAGCAGCCATCGAGGCTGCGTTAGAAACGAGGATGATACAATTGATCGCAAAGGCAATAGATGGGTGGTAGGCGTAGGCAAACACTTTATAGTAACCACCTGTGACCGGTAATCTCGAACCAATTTCAGCGTAAGTTAAGGCGCCGCATAAGGCAACGATGCCGCCGGCGATCCAGCACAGATAAAATATAAATGGAGTTGGTGTGGCGGCGGCTACATTCACAGGAGTTCGGAAAATACCCATCCCGATCACAAAACTGATCACAATCATCGTGAGATCGAGGAGGCCCAGCTTGTTTTTTGTCATGGGTTGAAGATAGAAAAAAGCTGCGAGCTGTCAGCTTTGAGCTGTGAGCCGCAGGCCTAAAATTAATCGGGCAAATTAAAACCACTCTCCCGATTTTCTTCTTCGGTTTGTTCCTACATTTGCCACCGGTTTGGTTCCCGGGTTAAATGCCGGGATGAAAAGGGAAACCGGTGTAAATCCGGTGCTATCCCCGTAGCTGTAAGAAGCCTCCTGACAAAGGAGATCAGACAGGTTGAAGAATCGCCACTATTCGCTTTGCGTTTGGGAAGGTTTCAGCCATCGCTTCAAGCCAGAAGACCTGCCAGGCCGTTAACATCATCATTCAATGCTTTCGGGTGAAAGGCGGGAGTGTATTAGCGTTAGCTTTTATATTTCTTTCTTATTTAATTTCCGGAAGCAGTCACGCAAAAACTTTTTATTATGAGAAAGTTGTTTTTTGTTGTGGCTGCGATCAACATCGTCAGTCACCTGCAGGCGCAGGAAGACACCCTGGCCAAATCCCTGGATGAAGTCGTCGTTACAGCTACCCGTTTTCCAAAAAAGATCAGCGAAACCGGTAAGGTCATTTCAGTGATCAGCAAAAAAGACCTGGAACGCGCAGGGGGCAAAGACCTTTCACAGATCCTCAACGAACAGGCAGGACTGGTCGTTAACGGCGCCAACAGCAATCCGGGCAAGGACAAAAGTGTTTTTTTACGCGGCACAAGAACTTCTTATACCGTTGTACTCATCAATGGCGTACCCATAAGTGATCCAACGGGTATCGGTGGCGCTTTTGACCTGCGCATGCTGCCGGTAGAACAGGTAGAGAGAATTGAAATTTTAAAAGGAGCACAAAGCACATTATATGGATCCGATGCCATAGCAGGTGTGATCAATATCATTACCAAAAAAGGCGAAGGCAAACCTGCAAATATTTATGGCGGATTATCGCTGGGCAATTACCAGACCTTCAAAGCAAACGCCGGCCTTAGCGGTGCCATGGAAGGATCTTCATATAATATTACGTTCGCTCATCAGAATAGCAACGGAGTACCAGAAGCAAAGGATACGACAGGGTCAAATCAGTTTCCAAAAAATGGATTGATCAGCAACGCGGTGAGCATGGACTTTGATGGGAAGATCACAACCGGACTGCATATAAAACCATTTTTCCGGTATAATTATTTTTCGGGCACTTATTCCGAAGGAGCATTTTCACCTGCACAACATCGCTTTCGTTCCAGCCTGCTCAGTGGGGGAAGCCAGGCGCAATACAGCTTTGCGCAGGGATCGGTCACCGGGATATATTCTTATGATGAAGTGGCCCGGACCTATATCAGTAATTACGGCACCTCGGTTTATGATGGTAGTAAAAAAACGGCTGAGGTTTTTGGACAATACAATTTTGGAAAACATATACAGGGCCTGGCAGGTTTTCGCTACGACCGGTTCATGATGAAAAACCCCTCTCCTGCTGTCGCCGATACCATTACCAGTATCAGTAGCCCATACGCATTATTGTTCCTGAAAGATCTGAAGGGTTTTAACCTTGAATTGGGAATTCGCTATAATGATCATTCACAATACGGAGATAATTTCACATACTCTATCAATCCATCCTGGCTTGTCAATGAGAACCTGAAGGTCTTTGCAAACTATGGTACCGCCTTCAAAGCCCCGGCTATTTCGGAACTATTTGGTCAGTACGGAGCCAACCTGAACCTGAAGCCTGAAAAATCAAACACCTTTGAAGCAGGCATACAGGGTTCGGCATTCAAAAATAAGTTTGAACTAAGAGCTGTTTACTTTAAGAGAAAGATCAAAGATGTAATCACCTATGACGCCAGCTTTACTTATACCAACTACGATCGCCAGGATGATCATGGGTTTGAACTGGAGCCAACCATCCGTATAAATGATTATATCACGATCAGGTTATTCTACGCATTTGTTGACGGCGAAGTGACAACCAAACTGAATGGGAAAGACACCAGCTATTTCAACCTGGTTCGGAGACCCAAACATCGTATGGGAGCAAACATCGGTTACCAGTTGAATTCCAACCTTTTTGTCAGCACAAACCTCGGTTATGCGGGGAAACGGGATGACCTGTACTTCAATCCCGTTACATTCAACAATGATGCGGTCACGCTGGATAGCTATACACTCTGGGACGCTTATGCTGAATATTCATTGATAAAAAAGAAGCTAAATCTATTCGCGGAGGTAAATAATATCCTCGACACCGATTATTATGAAGTATATGGCTTTACCACCCTGGGTTGCAATTTTACGGCGGGGGTTAGGATCAAGTTGTGAGTGGTGAGACGTGAGTCGTGAGTCGCGAGACGTGAGTCGTGAGTCGTGAGACGTGAGACGTGAGTGGGGAGTCGATGATTGGCTTAAGGGATGGTAATTGGTTAGCTAAAGGTATTTGGGGTTTGAATTAAATAATGCAAATACTTCCCATCTTCTTTTCTTCCCGGCCATACACATCTAACCTATATTACTTCCCGCCTTCCCTTCTTCCCGGCAACCGGCACATCCCCTACCTTTACTTTAAAATAACCCCCATGAAGTTTGACTTCAGCGATTTATTCACCGTAACGTTTACGCTTTTCGCCGTAATTGATATTATCGGTTCGGTACCGGTATTGATCTCCCTTAAGCAAAAGGCAGGCGGCATCAATGAATTTCGTGCGACCGTCATTTCCGGCGGGCTGATGATCGTATTTCTTTTTATTGGGGAAGCATTTCTCAACCTGCTGGGACTTGATGCGCGGTCGTTTGCCGTAGGCGGATCTATCGTGATATTTATTATCGGATTGGAGATGGTGCTGGGTCATGAGTTTTTCAAGAGCGAAAAAGATGTAAAGGCAGCAACGGTAGTACCCATCGCTTTTCCGCTGATCGCAGGGTCGGGAACGCTTACCACCATTATGTCGCTAAAGGCCAATTTTACGGAAACCGCCATTCTGCTTGGCATCCTGGCCAACCTGGTCATAGTTTATATTGTTTTAAAATCGCTGGACCTGATCGCCCGCCTCCTGGGCCCGGCGGGTTTGATCGCCGTAAGAAAATTTTTTGGCGTAATATTGCTCGCCATTGCGGTAAAGATATTCGCCTCCAATGCGCGGGGATTAATTTAACAGCTGATTTACAGCTCTTTACGCAAACGATTAACCGGCCTCGTAGTACAATGGATAGTATAAGAGTTTCCGAAGCTCCAGATACAGGTTCGATTCCTGTCGAGGCTACATAAATTTCAGCTTATGTCAATAGATCCTATCTCCTCGTAGTACAATGCCCGCCCGGCTGACGCCAGTCGGACGGGGATAGTATAAGAGTTTCCGAAGCTCCAGATACAGGTTCGATTCCTGTCGAGGCACCAGATAATCTCCAAACTTTTTATGAACTCGTTTTTTGGACCCCTCTTTGGAGGGGTTTACTATTAATTAAAAACGAAGAATATCCCAGATGTTAGAACATTATTAGAAATGGTTTTAACACCCCTCCTGGGAATATATATCGTAAATTTGCATTACG
>JAEYVW010000327.1 GCA_023429365.1 Bacteroidota bacterium | reverse complement strand
GCCGAACTGTCTCTCACCACCTGCGATTTAATATCTCCACGCGGTCCAACTGGTTTAACCATAAAAGCCTTTACAGCTTTACCAAGAACATTGAGGTCGTTGTCCGGCACTTTGTTCTTTACCGGCCGCTGCGCACGCAGGTAAGAAATTATCGCCGTCATATCTTCATCACTCATATCCTGGAAAGGCATAAAATTGAAGACAACCGTGCCATCGGCATGCACTCCATATCTTAAGGCACGGGCAATTTCCGCATCTGTCAGCCTGCCAATGCCCGTTTCGTCATCAGGAGTAATGTTTTTAGCATAGATCTTTCCAAGAGGGATATCAAATACATGCCCTCCTGAAAGCTCGACGGGCAGTCCAAGCTTTATCAACGAATCCGTATTCCCCTGGCTATGGCAATCCGCACAATGCGCTGCCCCAAAGATCAATTGCTTTCCACGAAGTATGACACTGGAATCGGCTGAAGCCCTGATATTGGGATAGGGACGGTCGTATTTCACATTTTGCCGGGCCATGACTGTGATTGTAACACCGAGGATCAAAAACAACAGGACCAGGCCTGTCCATTTCATTATTTTTTTAAAACGTCGCATCAGGATTGGTTTAATACCAGAAAATTATTACGAGTTGTGCAGTTGCCAACGACTACACTGACTGAATTGGCATAAAAGCAACATGAATTGTTGTAGTCAAACACAAACTGGTTTACCTAACTTTACTCATAGCCCGATTTTGCTTCCATGAAAAAAAATTCATCTGTTTCGCATTTGCCCCCTGGATCAAAAGCTTCTATTTTGAATGCTTTAAAAAATGCGGAATCCATTCTTTCAGGTAAACGTGTGACAGCAGGCTTCGATGGTTTTACGGATACTATCACCAGGATCATTCGAAAAAAACGAAATCACAAAGCACCATCCTATTTTACCAGCATCAAAGAATTTGGAACATATATTACAGAGAAACATTCCGCGAGCTTTAGCCTGGAAATAGAAGAAACAAGTAAGAAACCAGGGGGTAATATGCCGATCATGTCTCATACTTTAGGGACAATGGGCATTAAAGTTTCTTGTATTGGCGCTTTCGGTTATCCTCATACCGATGAGATCTTTAAAACCATGTCACCCAATTGTGAGCTGAATAGTTTTGCAGAACCCGGCAGCTCCACTGCTTTTGAATTCCAGGATGGAAAAATGTTCCTGGCACAGATGGGCGACTTGAATTCGACAGGCTGGGATGATCTTGTAAATAAGATTGGTGCAGATAAACTCAGATCATTTTTTCAGGATACAGATATGGTGTGCCTGCTCAACTGGAGTGAGATCGACGCATCGACCAGCATCTGGAAGGGATTACTGAAAGATATTTTTCCATCCCTTCACGCAAATAAAAATCCATATTTATTTATTGACCTCTCCGATTGCTCCAAACGAAGTAAGGAAGCACTCAGTGAAGCTTTGCAACTGATAAACGAGTTTGGAAAACACGACAGGGTCATACTTAGCCTAAACAAAAACGAGGCAGGTATTATCAGCAGCCAGGTTTCGCCAAAGAAAAGATTCAATGATCTGCTTAACCAGGGCGAGAAAATTTTCGCTTCAATGAACTTACACACGCTGCTTATCCATTCCGCCAGGGAGACGATTGCCTTCCGCGGCGATGAACAGGTCAGCATTCCCACTTTCTATACACCTAAACCTCTTATTTCAACAGGTGCAGGTGATAATTTCAACGCAGGGTTCTGTGCGGCACAATTATTAGGGTTGGATCTTACGACGGCCGTCATTTTCGCCAACGCTATAGCGGGTTCTTATATTCGGTCAGGTGTTGCGCCGCGGATCAGTGATATTAAAACATTTCTCGAAAAACAATAACCATGCAGGTAAAGATTTTTACAGATCATCAAAGTTTATCCGAAAGCGTCGCCACGGAAGTTGTGGCACTGATAAATTCCAAACCTGAAGCGGTGATATGCTTTGCCTCGGGTGAAACACCCCGGCTTGCCTGCCGAAAGCTGGTTGAGAAAATAAGAAATGAAAAAACGGATATCAGTCGTTGCAGTTTTATTGGCCTCGACGAATGGGTTGGCATTCCCCCGGAAAACGAAGGCAGCTGCCATTATTTTTTCAAACATGAACTGATTGAACCACTAAGTATCCCATCGCAACAATTTCATTTGTTCGATGCCATGTCGGATCAACTCGGCGAAGAATGTTTAAAGATGGACAGGCTTATCGCTGAAAAAAATGGGATCGATCTCATAATAGTAGGTATTGGGATGAATGGCCATATCGGGTTCAATGAACCGGGTGTTTTATTCACTAACTATTCCCATGTAATCGATCTCGATGAAACGACCCGTACGGTGGGACAGAAATATTTCAAAACGCAACAGACCCTCGATAAAGGGATCACCCTCGGGCTGCAACACCTGCTCGACTCCCGTAAAGCCATCCTGATGGCCAATGGCAGCAAGAAGGCTGCTGTGATCAAAAAAACAATTGAAGATCAAGTCACCAATGATTTTCCCGCAAGCATCATGCAGTCTCACCCCTATGGTTTTGTCATGATCGATGAGGAAGCAGCCGCCGACCTTGTTCAAAGAAATTAAATCTGCCTGATGAAAATCAGTGAAGCCAATAAACTGCGATTACTCTATTTCCTGGTATTCTGTTGTACAGCAGCCTGGCTGCCTATATTCGCCGACTATTGCAAAGCGCAGGGATTCAGTGGTGTAAAAACCGGCATCATCCTCAGTATTCCACCCTTGATGATGTTTTTGGTACAACCTTTTTATGGTATGGCGGCCGATCGCTTTGGCTATAAAAAAACTTTATTGTTCTCTTCTCTCTTCGCAGCGATATCCTTTGCACTTTACCTTTTCAATGGAGGATTTGCATTCCTGTTCCTGGTCACTGTACTGATGGCGCTTTTTTATAATACTCTTCAACCCGTTCTGGACAGCCTTTCCTTAAAGCTGGTAAAATCGAACCCCGCATTTTCTTACGGCACACTGCGAATCGCCGGCGCCGCAGGCTGGGCTTTCACAGGTATCATCAATGGATACCTGATCGATGCGATCGATACTTCGGTGATCTTTACGGTCGCTGCAGTGAGCATGTTGCTCACTTTTATTTTCGGCTTTTCCCTGGCAGATGATAAAGAAAAAGAAGTAGTCGCATCAACACATTCATTTGAAAACGTCAAAGACGTTTTTACCAACAGGGTTTTACTTTTCTTACTCTTTTGTGTGTTCCTCGTTTCTGCAGGCGCCACTACTATATGGAATTTTTATTCCATTTACATGAAAGAAAATGGCGCTTCAGCATCCCTGGTGGGATACGGACTTTCGTTCCAGGGTTTGTGCGAATTACCCTTATTTTATTTTTCAGCCCTTATTATCCGGAAACTCGGTTTAAAAACAACCCTGGTAGTGACCATATTCGCTACCGCCCTCCGTATGCTTTTATACAGTCTTGTAAAAAATCCCCAGGCTGCCATAGCAATTGAATTACTCCATGGCATTTCCTGGTCTTTATTCTGGGTTGTATGCGTAGAGTATGTGAACCTGTTGATCAGGGAGGACTGGAGAGCAACGGGACAATCACTTTTATATGCTGCGTATTTTGGCGCTGGCGCGATTGCCGGTAATTTCTGGACAGGTTATTTATCCGACGCCCAGATGAAGATCTCCTCCATATTTTTCCTTAATGCCGCGATTGTAGCCGGTGTGGCAATGATGGTGTGGATATTCCTGGGGAGTAGAAGAGATATGGGGATTAGGAATTAGTAATGGGGAATTTGGGATCATTACTGTATGGAATAAATCTTTAGAATGTTTTCAAAGCTTTGACCAATGCGTCTTTTATGGCTTTTACTCTCACAGGGGCTTTTCTTTATTTTCGTAGCGCCTGTGTACTTCTTTTTCACAGGTGTCCATGGATGCCGGAACTCCCGTTCCGGCCAGCAAGAACGGAACGGAGTTCCGTTTTACCAACCATCCGGACCGCTCGCTTAACCCTTGGTGTTAAGATGGCTTACTTCGTAATTTTCTTGACACCAGAGTTTCTCCGCTCAGAAATAATTTGGAATTGGTAATTAGGTATTGGGGAGCGAGTTCTAATAGCTAGACAGACAGAAGTTCGTGCACACCCTCCTTCATCCGGTCAATATACCAGTCCACAAATTTTGCGACATCCAATTCTATCGGTGCATATGGACCAGGTTGGTACTGGCTCGATTCCACCCCTTTAAAATTATTTTCACACAACTCCCAATCCTGTTCACCGGTGA